>NZ_JAWLDS010000063.1:0-5819 GCF_041686535.1 Aquicoccus sp.
AGTTCGGTCCAGGCCATCGTGATCTCCGTTCAGCTTTGCAACCGAACAGAAGCACAACCTGCTGAACTCACTCAATTAGTTTCAAATCGGGCTCTGAGAGATGGCACCGAAGATCGACCCGACAGATGCGCGGCTCTTGCAGGAGTATCAGCGCGATTTGCCGCTGGTGCGCGCGCCCTTTGCCACCATCGCCGCCGATCTGGGCCTTGAAGAGGGCGATGTGATCGCTCGCCTGCACCGCCTGCAGGGCGAGGGCAAGATTTCCCGCGTCGGTGCCACGGTGCGCCCCAACACCGCCGGGGCCTCGACACTGGCCGCGCTCGCGGTGCCCGATGCCGGGCTGGAAGAGGTGGCAAGGATGGTGAGCCAAGAGCCCTGCGTCAATCATTCCTATCACCGTGAAAACCGCTGGAACCTGTGGTTCGTCGCCACCGCGGCGGACCGGCTCGAACTGTCGGAAACACTCGCCCGGATCGGGCGGCGCAGCGGGCTCCGGGTCCTCGATCTGCCGCTGGTGCGGGCCTTCAACATCGACCTCGGCTTTCGCCTCAACGGGCCGCGTCACTCGCTGGGCGTTGCGGATGCGCCCGATCTTGGCGCGCTGCGCGAGGCCGACCGCCCGCTCTTGCAGGCGCTGTCGCGGGGGCTGGAACTCTGCCCAGCGCCCTTTGCCGCGCTGGGGCGTGACCTCGCCATGGGCGAGGCGCAGGTGATTGCCCGCATCCATGCGCTCTTGCGCGCGGGCATCCTTACCCGTATCGGCGTGATCGTGCGGCACCGCGCGCTGGGCTGGGCCTCGAACGCGATGGTGGCCTTCGAGGTGCCCGACAACCGGATCGAGGCGGCGGGCCGGGCGCTCACCCGGCACCCGGGCGTCACGCTGTGCTACCAGCGCCGCACGGCCATGGGCCTCTGGCCCTATGGTCTTTTCTGCATGATCCACGCACGCAGCCGCTCCGAGGCGCTGGGCATCCTTGACGGCGCCCGCGCCTTGCCCGACCTTCGGGGAACACGACATCAGGTCATGTTCTCGCTGCGCTGCTTCAAACAGACCGGCGCGCGATTGACCCGGCAGGAGGACGCAGCATGAGTGACACGACCATACGCGCCGTTATCGTCGCACATGGCAGCCCCTCGGACCCCGACCCGCAGGAGCGTGCCATGCAGGCGCTGGCCGCATCCGTCGCGCGGCACCTGCCCGGCGCGGATGTGACCGGCGTGACGCTGGCCAGCGCGGACCGGTTCGAGACAGGACTGGACCGTGCCGCAGAAGGGCAGGGGGCGCCCCTCGTCTATCCCTTTTTCATGGCGCGCGGATGGTTCACCGAAACCTTCCTGCGCCGCCGCACGGGCGATCGGCCCGCCTGGCAAATGGCACCGTTCGGGCTCGAACCCGGACTTGTCGAACTGGCGGCCGGTACCCTGCGCAACACGCTGGCCCAAAAGGCATGGGCGGCGGGCGATACGACCCTGTTTCTTGCCGCCCATGGCAGCCGCTCGAACCCCGCCAGCCGTGACAGCGCCCTGCGCATCGCCCCGGCCATCGCCGAGGCAGCGGCGCTGGCCCGGGTCAGGGTGGGGTTCGTCGAAGAGGCCCCCTTTCTGGCCGAGGCCGCCCGCGACCTGGGCCAGGCGATCTGCCTGCCGTTCTTTGCCCTGTCGGCCAGTCATGTCGTGGAGGACATCCCCGAGGCGCTGGCCGAGGCGCGGTTCGACGGGCCGGTCCTGCCGCCCTTCATCGAGCATCCGGGTGTGGATCGCCTGATCGCGGCAAGTCTTGGCCGGGCGGCACGGGAAAGGCGGGCGGCATGAGCCTGCACAGCACCAAGGGGTTTCTCGGGCTCTGCGCCTGGCTTTACCCCTTCACCGCCGCGGCGGTGGCGATCAACCTTTTCCTGTTGTTCCTGATGCTCCGGGCGCTGGGCGTGCCCACCATGCCGCCAATGGTTGCGGTGATCGTCTCCATCCCGCTCGGCATCCCGGCCACATGGGCCGCCGCACGCTGGGTGCGAAGCCTCATCGACGAGGCCGAACGCCGCCCCGGGAAAACGCGCGACACGCCCTAACCCCTGAACGCAAGCGCCCGGCCCAGCGTGATCTCCTGTGGCGAAATGCAGCAGTCGAAGGCCATGACCTCGACCCCGGCCATGCGTGCCCGGTCCAGCCCCGCGGCATAGTCGGGGTCGATATCGCCCGCGATGCCGACGGCCGCGCAATCGGTGCGCTGGACGAGATAGAGCATCACCGCCCGCGCGCCCGCCTGCGCCACCTTCGACAACTCTTCGAGATGCCGCAGGCCCCGCGCCGTGCGCGCGTCGGGGAACTCGGCCAGCCCCACCGCGCGGCAAAGCGTCACCGACTTGACCTCGACATAGATGTCCGGCCCCGCGCCCGAGAGCAGGAAATCGACGCGGCTCTTATCGCCGTATTTCACCTCAGGTCGCACCATCGGCGCCTTGAGCCCCGGCACCTCGCCCGCCATCAGCGCCGATTTCAGCGCCCGGTTCGGCACCGATGTGTCGACCCCGGTGAAATGGCCGTTCTCGTGATCCACGAGCCGCCAACTGTATTTGAGCTTTTTCTTCGGATCGTCATTCGGTTCGACCCAGATCTTCGTGCCTTCCTCGGCCAGCCCCATCATGCTGCCCGGATTGGCGCAATGCGCCGTGACCTCGCGTCCGTCCGCCAGCCTGATGTCGGCCAGGAACCGCTTGTAGCGCCGGATGAGCCGGGCCGGTTCAAGAGGGGTTTGAAAGCGCATGGGCTTGGCCCTATACCGACCCCATGCATCGTTCAAGTGCGCCACGCGAAGGAGGCCCAATGCCCAACCCAACTGCCGCCATGCTCGTCATCGGAGATGAGATCCTCTCGGGGCGCACCCGCGACGCCAACATGCACCACCTCGCAGGTGCATTGAACAAGATCGGCATCGACCTCAAGGAGGTGCGCGTGGTCTCCGACGATGCCCCGGCCATCACGGCCGCGGTCAAGGCGCTCAGCGCCGGGTTCGACCATCTCTTCACCTCGGGCGGGATCGGGCCTACGCATGACGACATCACCGCCGATTGCGTCGCCGCCGCGTTCGATCTTCCCATCGACATCCGCGACGATGCCCGCGCCGTGCTTCAGGCCCATTACGAGCGCACCGGAACCGAACTCAACGCGGCGCGCCTGCGCATGGCCCGCATCCCCGAGGGGGCGACCCTCATCGACAACCCGATCTCGGCGGCACCCGGTTTCACCATCGGCAACACCCATGTCATGGCCGGTGTGCCACAGATATTCGAGGCGATGGTGGCCAGCGTGCTGCCCACCCTCACCGGCGGCGCGCCGCTCCTGAGTCAGAGCCTTCGCGTCGAGCGGGGCGAGGGCGACATCGCCGGCCCCCTGCGCAAGCTGGCCGAAGAGTTTCCCGATCTCTCCTTCGGCTCCTATCCCTATTCCCATTCCGGGGCCTTCGGCGCGCATATCGTGATCCGCGGCCATGATGGCGCCCGGCTCGACGCGGCGATGCAGGCGCTCTCAAGGCTGTTCCCCGATGCAGCTTCCTGACGCAGAGACGCTTTACCGCGTTACCGACGGCACATGGCCCGCCGCGCGCCATACCGAAACCGATGCCTTCACCTTCCGCGAAGGGCAGGGCGGCGGCCAGCGGGTCAGCGCCACGACCGTCAAGCGCCCCGTCACCGAGGACGAGTTGGCCGAGGCCGAGGCCACCATGCGCAGCATGGACCAGCCCTGCCTCTTCATGATCCGCGCGGGCCAGGACGCGCTCGATGCGCAGCTCGCCGCGCGCGGCTACGAGGTGGTCGATCCGGTCAACCTCTATGCCACGCCGGTCGAGAGCCTGACCGGTGAGCCCGTGCCCCCCGTCACCGCCATCCCGGTGTGGGAGCCGCTGGCGATCATGCACGACATCTGGGCAAAGGGCGGGATCGGGCCGGCGCGGATCGCCGTGATGCACCGCGCCGCGGACCCCAAGACCTCGATCATCGCGCGCTGGAACGACCATCCCGGCGGCGTCGCCTTCGTCGCCATTCACGAGCGGATCGCCATGGTCCACGCGCTTGAACTGCTGGCCCATCAGCGCGGGCAGGGGCTTGGAAAATGGGTGATGCGCCGCGCCGCGTTCTGGGCCGCGCGCCACGGCGCCGCCCACATCTCGGCCGCCTGCACGCAGGCCAACGCTGCGGCAAATGCGCTCTATGCTTCCCTTGGAATGACCCTTGTGGGACAGTATCACTATCGCAAACGGAAAGGCTGAACATGAGCAAGGACCAACCCACCGCCCTCGATCTGCCGATGGTCGATCCGCTGCCCGAGAAAACGCAGAAATATTTCGACATCTGCCAGGACAAGCTGGGCCTCGTGCCGAACGTGCTGAAATCCTATGCCTTCGACATCGACAAGCTCAACGCTTTCACCGCGCTCTACAACGACCTGATGCTGGGCGAGTCGGGCCTGTCGAAGCTCGAACGCGAGATGATCGCGGTCGCGGTCTCCTCGATCAACAAGTGCTTCTACTGCCTCACCGCGCATGGCCAGGCGGTGCGGGCCCTGTCGGGCGACCCGATCCTGGGCGAGATGATGGTGATGAACTGGCGCGTGGCCGATCTCGACGACCGCCAATACGCGATGCTCGAATTCGCCGAGATGATGACCGTCGCGAGCCACAAGATCGAAGAGAAACACCGCGCCCGGCTGCGCGAGGTCGGGTTCAGCGACCGTGACATCTGGGACATCGCCAATGTCGCCGGGTTCTACAACATGACCAACCGCGTGGCCTCGGCCACCGACATGCGGCCGAATGACGAATATCACGCGCAAGCGCGCTGACCCGGGTCGGGTCCTTGCCCTGGTCCTGACACTGGGCATTGCCCTCCTCCTTGCAGGAGGTGCCGCGCGGGCCGTCGACCTTGCCGTGCCGTCCAATGCGCAGCTTACCCTCGAACGGATCAGCGCGCGGGACAGTTATGGCGTGGCGACCGGCCCGGCTCTCGATGGCCGTGTGCCCACGATCGCCGCCGAAGGCCAGGTCGCGCGCCGGTCCTGGCGGGTCGACGCGCAGGGGCTGAGCACGCTGCAATTGATGGCGCCGCTGCGCGACCAACTGGTCGATGCCGGATACGAGATCCTCTTCGAATGTGCCGCGGCCAGTTGTGGCGGGTTCGATTTCCGCTTCGCGCTCGAGGTGATTCCCGCGCCGGACATGCATGTCGACCTGTTCGATTTCCGCTATCTCGCCGCAAGGCATGATGACCGCGACGGAAAGGTGAGCCATGCCGTGCTGCTGACCAGTCGAACCGAGACAGCGGGTTTCCTGCAGGTGGTCCAGATCGTTCCCGCAGATGAGGAGACGCCGCAAAGCGCGGGCGGCGACCGGCCGGCCCTCGGGCCGGGGGACAGCGCGGCGCCGGAAGAAGGCGACACGCCGCTGCCAGTCGCGGTCGCGCTTGAACGCAATGGCCATGCGGTTCTGTCGGACCTCGCCTTCGAAACCGGCTCGTCCAACCTCGGACCGGGAGAATTCGCCTCGCTCGCGGCGCTTGCCGACTATCTGCTGGGCGATTCCGACCGAAGGATCGCGCTGGTCGGACATACGGACGCGGTGGGCGGCCTCGACGGCAACATCGCGCTGTCGAAACGGCGCGCGGCCTCGGTGCTTGAACGTCTTGCCACGGATCTCGGGGTGCCCCGATCCCAGATGGAGGCCGAAGGCGTGGGTTATCTCGCGCCGTTCACCACCAACCTGACCCCCGAAGGCCGCGAGATCAACCGCCGGGTCGAGGCGGTGCTGCTCAATACCGAATGATTGCGCC
>NZ_JAWLDS010000063.1:5919-18677 GCF_041686535.1 Aquicoccus sp.
GCGCCTCGCTTCGCTCGGCCCGTGCGAAACCGGGCGGTCGGGCCCGGATATCCATCGTTCGGCATGCATGAAGGACGGTGCGGATGAGTATTTTTGCCAAGAAAGAACCCATGCTGCCCTGTGCCAGCGCACGGTGCCTTTACCGCTTCGGGGCCAGCTCAGGCGGTAGCGTGGCGGTGCACGCCCGGCAGCCGGGCGGCAGCCGCAAGTCACCCCGTGGTTTCGTGACCATGTTGCGGTGTTAACCCCGCCGGGCGCCGGGCCAGGGGAATCGCAATGAAAAATTGGCTCCGAACGGGTCCGGAGCCAATCGAGGTGGGGGCCGGCACAGGGATGCGGCCCCTTGGGGAAAGGCGGGGTCTACCAGTCGCTCGGGCCCTTTTCGGCGAAGGCATGGACCAGAAAGTCGATGAAGGCACGGACCTTGGGCTGGGTGAAACGGCCCGGCGGATAGACCGCGTAGATGCCCTGGGTCTCGATCGGCAGATCGGGAATCACGTCCTCGACCAGCCCCTGTTTCATCGCACCGGCATAGAGAAAGCTGGGAAGATAGGCGATCCCGAGGCCGGAAATCGCCGCGTTCAGAAGGCTTTGCCCGTCATTCACGCTCAGCCAGCCGGCGGTGCGGATCTGGCGCTTTTCGCCCGATGGTGCGGTGATCTTCCACACGTTTCCCGCCGATTGGTTCGAGTAGTGCAGCAGCTTGTGTTCGTTCAGATCGTCGATCCGTTCGGGGCGGCCATAGCGCTTGAAATACTCGGGGCTGGCGATCATCCGCCGGGTGGTTTCGGTCAGCTTGCGGGCGCGCAGGGTCGAATCCTCGAGCTCGCCGATGCGAATCGCCATGTCGAACCCTTCCGAGATCAGTTCGACGTAACGGTTGTTCAACACCATATTAACCGTGATGTCGGGAAAATCGGCCAGGAATTCACCCAGGATCGGGCTCAGATGATTCACCCCGAAATCGGTCGCGACGGAAATCCGCAACAGGCCCGAAGGGTCCGACTGCATCGAGGAGACCAGCGCATCCGCCTCGCCCGCGTCGTTCAGCACGCGCCGCGCGCGATCGTAATAGGCCAGCCCGATTTCCGTCGGGCTCACACGGCGCGTGGTCCGGTTCAGGAGCCGCGCACCCAACCGCGCTTCGAGCGAGGAGACATGTTTCGAGACGGCGGATTTCGAGATTCCCATCTTCTTGGCGGCATCGGTGAACCCCCCCTGGTCCACGACTGTCGCAAAGGCTTCCATTTCAGTCAGACGGTCCATGCTCGATCCCTCGGTGTATTCTTGGTCATTCCCCGGTATGGCCGTGGAATGGGGCAGAATACGGGCGCGGATGCGATAATATCGGGGATTTCCGGCGGATCGTTGAGGAGGCGGAAACAGGGAAACAGAGGTTTCGTAAGCTCTCGCCCCGACTAGTCCTCGTTGATGTCGCGGTCCCAGATTCGGGTCTGACCCTTGCGTACGCCCACGACCTTGCGCATCACCAGCCAGGCCAAGAGCGAGAATATCGCGAACATCAGGACCATCATGGAAAGCGAGCCGCCGAGCCATGCGGCCACCCCGCCGCCCCAGAGCAGCAGCACCCCTATCACCGCTGCACCAACGGCAAAGCCGAGGAACACGTAACCCGGCGCCAGAACCTCGAGAATGGCCAGGACGATCGCCCCGGCCATCCATGCCCACCAGACCTCCCAGCCCATCACTTGCCCCCTTTGAGCATCCGGAAGGCATCGGTGAAGGCATCGACCGCGTTCGCAGGCAGGATGACGGTCTGCTGGCCTTCGCCGGCCGCCACACTGGCCAGCGCCTCGACCTGCTTGAGAGCCACGTTGTATTGCGCCGCCTCCATGCCGTTATCCTGGATCGCCGCGGCCACCGCGCTAGTGGCATAGGCTTCGGCATCGGCGGTGATGCGCCGCGCTTTGGCGGCCTGTTCGGCTGCGTAAAGCTCGGCATCGGCCTGAAGCTCGACCGCGCGGCGCTTGCCCTCGGCCTCCATCACCACCGCGCGCCGGGCGCGTTCGGCGTTGAGCTGCTGCAGCATGGCCTGTCGCGTCGCCTCGTCGAGATTGACATCGAGGATCTCGGCCCGCGTCACCTCGATCCCCCAGTTCTCGACCGCGTCCTCGACATTCTCCTTGATCTCGGCGATGAGTTCCGAACGGTTCGACTGCACCTCGTCGAGCTCCATCCGCCCGATCGCGGCCCGCACGATCCCCGCCACGGTGGTCGCGATCGCGCCATCGACATCGCGGATGCGGTACACCGTCTTTTCCGGCTCGATGATGCGATAGAACACGCTGGTTTCCACCTGCACCAGCACGTTGTCCGAGGTGATCGCATCCTGCATGGCATCCGGCAATTGCCGCTCGAGGATCGAAATCTTGTGCCGCACCTGGTCAAGAAACGGCACGATGAAGTTGATCCCCGGCCCAAGCACCGCGCGCAGCCGCCCGAACCGTTCGACCACGTGCTTTTCCGATTGCGGCACGATCCGCACCCCCAGAAGGATGCACAGGATGATGAAACCGGCGAGCAGCAGCCAGACAAGGCCGCTGCCCTGGGATTCGGCCAGGATCTGATCGGGGTTCATGAGAAACATCCTTTTCCAACAACGAAAACCTGCCCTGATAATGCGGTTTTGGGACGGAAAGAAAAGCCCAAGCGCATCAGTGGAACAATTTTGCGGATGCGCTCGCCTCTGGCGCGGCGCGGCGAAGGGGCGTACTCTGCTTCCCATGCCCGCGCTTTGCCGTTCCTGCCTGCACAGTTTTGACCAAGGGCCGCGCTGCCCGGCCTGCCACAGCCCGCATGTGCGCGCCCATCCCGAGCTTTTCACGCTCTCGATCGCGCATATGGATTGCGATGCCTTCTATGCCTCGGTCGAGAAACGCGACAATCCCGACCTTGCCTCCAAACCCGTGATCATCGGCGGCGGGCGGCGCGGCGTGGTCTCGACCGCCTGTTACATCGCCCGCATCCGTGGTGTGAAATCGGCCATGCCCATGTTCCAGGCGCTGAAGCTCTGCCCCGATGCGGTGGTGCTCCCGCCCCGGATGAAGCTTTATGCCCAAGTTTCGCGCGAGATCCGCAAGATGATGGAGGACTTGACCCCCGCGATCGAGCCGCTCTCGCTCGACGAGGCGTTTCTCGATCTGACGGGCACCGCGCGGCTGCACGGGCATCCCCCGGCGGTGATGCTGGCGCGGCTGGTCCGGCGGATGAAGGACGAACTGGGCGTGACCGGCTCGATCGGGCTCTCGCATAACAAGTTCCTGGCCAAGATTGCCTCGGACCTCGACAAGCCGAGCGGGTTCTCGGTGATCGGCAAGGCGGAAACCGCTGCCTTTCTGCATGACAAGCCGGTGCGGATGATCTGGGGCGTGGGGCAGGCGATGCAGGCGCAACTGGACAAGGCGGGGATTCACCGCTTTTCCGACCTGCTCAGATGGGACAAGCGTGACCTGCATGCACGGTTCGGCGCGATCGGCGACCGGCTCTATCATCTTGCGCGCGGCGAGGACCGGCGCCGCGTCTCGGCCAATGCGCCGGTCAAGTCGATCTCGAACGAGACCACGTTCTTCGAGGATACTTCGGACCCCGACCTGCTCGACGGACATATCTGGCGGCTGGCCGAGAATGTCTCGGATCGGGCGAAGGCGCGGGCGCTTGCGGGGCGGGTGGTGACACTCAAGCTCAAGCGCGCCAACCACACGTCCCTCACCCGCCGGGTGAGCCTGCGCGACGGCACGCAGATGGCCGACAGGATCTATCGCACCGCAAGGGCACTGTTCGAGGCGGTGGGGGACCAGGGGCCGTACCGGCTGATCGGGGTGGGAATTTCCGATCTTGTCGCGGAGGCCGAGGCCGACCGGACGCCCGACCTGCTCGATCCCGGCGCGGTCCGGCGCAGCGGGGCGGAACGGGCCAGCGATGCCATTCGTGCGCGCTTTGGCCCGGGTGCGATCCGCAAGGGGCGGTCGCTGCGCTGAGCGAGGGTTTGCGCCGTGGCTGCGCCACGTCGCGGCGGCGGGGCCTCGCTGCGATCGGCCCGGGCAGCGTGACTCCGGTAGGCGCCCCCGGTGATATCTGAAGAATGAGTATTTTCCCAAGAAAGAGAGAGGGGTGCTTTTGCAGGGGAGCCGCTATCTTTGCTCTATCGGCACATAGGCACGGGTGTCCGGGCCGTTGTAAAGCGTGAGCGGGCGGATCAGGATGTTCTGGCGCTGCTGTTCGATGCACTGGATGACCCAGCCGGGCATGCGCCCGATGGCAAAGATCGGCACGTAGAGGTCCATGGGGATGCCGTGCAACTGGTAGATCACGCCGGAATAGAAATCGACATTCACGTTGAGTCCGTGGCGGGCATAGGGCTTCATCGCCTCGACCACGGCTTGCAGGATTTCATACCATTCCGGCGCGCCCATTTCCTCGCCCAGCTTGCGCACACCGTCGCGCATGTGCCGCGCGCGGGGGTCTTCGGCGCGATAGACCCGGTGGCCGAAGCCTGTCACCGCTTCGCGATTGGCGCGCTTCTGCTTGACATAGGCGGCGGCGTTCTCGGGTTTGCCGATCTCATGAACCATCTTCATCACGTCCTCGGCTGCACCGCCATGGGCCGGGCCGGCGAGGGTGGAAAGTGCGGTGACGATGGCGCCATGCAGGTTGGCCTCGGTCCCCACGGTGACGCGGGCGGCAAAGCTTGACGCGTTGGAGCCGTGCTCTGCGTGCAGGATGAAATCGACATCGGCGAGGCGGGCGGCGTCGGCGCTGGGCTTCTCGCCCTTGAGCATCCAGAGCCAGTTGGCGGCATGGCCAAGGTCGGCATCGGGCGGCGTGGGGGCGCGGCCATTGCGGATCGCTTCGTGTGCGGCGATGATAATCGGCACCTGTGACGTCAGGCGGATGCCGTTTTCGACAAAGGCATCCTCGCCGGTTTCGCGGCTGGCCGGTTCAAGCGCGGCCAGGGCCGACACAGCAGTGCGCAGCACGTCCATCGGGTGGCCATCCTTGCAGGCGGTGATGATCTCGAGGATTTCGGGAGGGAGGGTGCGGGCGGTCTTGAGCCGGGCGTCGAAATCGGCCAGTTCCTGTGCGTTGGGCAATTCGCCATGGATCAGCAGATAAGCGACCTCTTCGAACGTCGAATGCGTGGCCAGATCGTGGATCGAATAGCCGCGATAGGTCAACTCACCCTTGGCCCCGTCGATATGACTCACCCCGGAGCGTTCGAAATAGACCCCCTTGAGGCCGCGATTGATCTTGACGGTGTCTGTCATTGTGGTCTCCTTTCGGGAAACAAGGGGGCAGTCATGGCATTCATGGATCGCATGTACGAGCGCGCACGCGGCAGCGGGGCAAAGCTGGTCTTTCCCGAGCTGGACGAGCCGCGCGTGGCCGAGGCCGCGGCGCGGCTCGGGGCCGAGGGGCTGTGCGAGCCGTTGGCGCTTTCGGATGTGTCCGAGGCGCAGGTGGCCGCCCTCGTCTCGGCGCGCGGCATGAAAGAGGCGATGGCAAGGCGGCTTCTGGCCAAGCCCCTGTATCGCGCGGCGGCGATGGTCGCGGCGGGCGAGGCCGATGGCATGATCGCGGGCGCCGATGCGCCGACGCGGCGCGTGATCGAGGCTGCAGCGATGGCGATCGGCCCGGCCGAGGGGATCGCGGTGCCGTCGTCGTTCTTCGTGATGCTGTTCCCCGACGGGCGCGAGATGGTGTTCGCCGATTGCGCGGTGAACGTGGCCCCCGATGCCGCGCAACTGGCGGATATCGCGCTTGCCTCGGCGCGGTCGGGCGAAGCCCTTCTCGGGGCTGCGCGGGTGGCGCTGCTGTCCTTTTCCACCGGCACGAGCGGGGCCGGGGACAGCGTGGAGATCGTGCGCGAGGCGGCGGAACGGGCCGGTTTCTCGGGGCCGGTGCAGGCTGATGCGGCGCTGAACCCGCAGATCGCGGCGAAAAAAGGCGCCGGGGCAGGGGATGCCAACGTGCTGATCTTTCCCGACCTCGACGCGGGCAACATCGCATACAAGCTGTGCCAGGAACTGGCGGGCGCACAGGCGCTGGGGCCGTTCCTGCAAGGCTTCCGGCGCCCGGTCTGCGACCTGAGCCGGGGCGCGCGGGTCGAGGATATCGTGGCCTCGGCGGTGGTCACGGCTGCGATGGGCTGACGCCCGCTCTCCGGGGCGGAAAACGGGCACGGTTCGCGCGAACGCATCGCTCAGACCTGTTGCGGGCGCATGTCCGCCGGGTCGATCCCGGCCACCACGTTGGGCTTGGTCATCGCGTCGCGGCGGAAGGGCTCGCCCAGCTCCTGGTTGAGCAGCACCTCGATCAGCGTGGTCTTGCCGGCCATCTGGTCCTTGATTGCCCGGTCAAGCGCATCGGTCAACTCGTCCATTGTACGTGCAACGACGCCTTGCAGGCCGCACGCCTTGGCGATGCCGGCATAGCTGACCTCTTCATCAAGCTCGGTGCCGACGAAATTGTCATCATACCAAAGGGTCGAGTTGCGCTTTTCCGCGCCCCACTGGTAATTGCGGAAGACGATCTGCGTGACAGCCGGCCATTCCTTGCGCCCGATCGCGGTCAGTTCCGTGACCGCGATGCCGAACGCCCCGTCACCGGCAAAGCCCACGACCGGCACATCCGGGCAGCCGATCTTGGCGCCGACGATGGCGGGCAAGCCGTAGCCACAGGGGCCGAACAACCCGGGGGCGAGGTATTTGCGCCCTTCCTCGAAGCTCGGATAGGCATTGCCGATCGCACAGTTGTTGCCGATATCGCTCGAGATGATCGCCTCGCGCGGCAGCGCCGCCTGGATCGCGCGCCAGGCCATGCGCGGGCTCATCCAGTCGGGTTTCGCGTCGCGGGCGCGTTCGTTCCAGCTGGTGCCGGGATCGTCCTCTTCGTGGTCCATGCCGGAAAGTTGCTGTGCCCAGGCCGATTTGCTCTGAGCGATCAGCGCCTTGCGCTCTTCGCGCCCGGAATCGCCTGCCCCCTCCGAAAGCCCGTCGAGGATCTGTTCGGCCACCTGTTTCGCATCGCCCACGATGCCCACGCTCACCTTCTTGGTCAGGCCGATCCGGTCGGGATTGATATCGACCTGGATGATCTTGGCGTCCTTGGGCCAATAGTCGATTCCATAGCCCGGCAGGGTCGAGAACGGGTTGAGCCGCGTGCCAAGCGCCAGCACCACGTCGGCCTTGGCAATGAGGTCCATCGCGGCCTTGGAACCATTGTAACCCAGCGGACCTGCAAAGAGCGGGTGCGAGCCGGGGAAGGCGTCGTTGTGTTGATAGCCCACACAGACCGGCGCATCGAGCCGCTCGGCCAGTTTCATCGACGCCGGGATCGCCTCGGCCAGCACCACGCCCGCACCGTTCAGGATGACGGGAAACCTTGCCTCGGAGAGAAGTTTCGCCGCCTCCGAAAGCGCCTCGACCCCGCCCCGTGGGCGTTCGAACTCGACGATCTCGGGCAATTCGATGTCAATCACCTTGGTCCAGAAATCGCGCGGCAGGTTGATCTGCGCGGGGGCCGAGGCACGGCGCGCGTTCACGATCACGCGGTTGAGGACTTCGGCCACGCGGCTGGGGTCGCGGACCTCTTCCTGGTAGGCGACCATGTCCTCGAAGAGTTTCATCTGTTCGACTTCCTGGAACCCGCCCTGGCCGATGGTCTTGTTGGCGGCTTGCGGCGTCACCAGCAAAAGCGGCGTGTGGTTCCAGTAGGCGGTTTTCACGGCGGTGACGAAATTGGTGATGCCGGGGCCGTTCTGGGCGATCATCATCGACATCTTGCCCGAGGCGCGGGTATAGCCATCGGCCATCATCCCGCCCGAGCCTTCATGCGCGCAATCCCAGAAGGTAATGCCCGCGCGGGGGAAGAGATCGGAGATCGGCATGAAGGCCGAGCCGATGATGCCAAAGGCGTGTTGGATCCCATGGCGCTGGAGCACTTTGACAAAGGCTTCCTCGGTGGTCATTTTCATCTGTTTTCGTCCTTTGATCGGAAATTCGATTCGGTCGGGATTACAGTGAAAATACGGGGCGATGCGATTCCGTGTTAGGGCCAGTTAGAGGGCCGCTCCAGGTCCAGACTGGGGCGCGATCGCGGCGGCGATCAGCGCCAGCCCGGTATCGATCCGGTCTTCGGGAATCGAGGAATATGCCAGCCGGTAATGGCTCTGCCCGTCTGCGAATTCGGCAAAGAACGGCTGGCCGGGCTCGATCAGCACGCCCTCGGGCTTGAGGCGCTCCGCCAGCGCCGCGCTGTCGATCCCGTCGGGCGCGCGCATCCAGAAGGACGAGCCGCCAAAGACGCCGCGCCCCGATACCTGCAACCCGTGGCGTGCGATGGCGGCGCTCATCACTTCGTGACGGCGTCTGAGCGTGTCACCCATGCGCCGGATCAGGCTGTCGTAATGGCCAAGGCTGAGGAAATAGGCCGCCGTGCGCTGGATATGTCCGGGCACATGACGGATGACACTGGCGCGCAGCGCGCGGGCTTCGCGGATGAACGGCGCGGCGCCCACGAGATAGCCAAGACGCAGGCCCGGGAACAGCGATTTCGAGAACGAGCCGACATAGATCACGCGCCCGTCCCGGTCGAGCGACTTGAGCGCAGGCGAAGGCCGCGCCAAAAACGACATCTCGAATTCGTAATCATCCTCGACGATGAGCGCGTCCATCTCGCGGGCCCGTTCCAGCAGGGCCTGCCGCCGGTCCAGCGGCATGGTCGCATTGGTCGGGCACTGGTGGCTGGGCGTGGTAAAGATCACGTCGGTGCGCGCGGGGATTGCCTCGGGTGGCAGCCCGCCCGCATCTACGGGAACAGGTGTCACCCGGCACCGCGACTGGGTCAGGATATCGCGCAGCGCCGGATAGCATGGATCCTCGATCGCTGCCCGCCTGCGCTGTGTCAGGAGCACCTGCGCAGCGAGCCACAGCGCGTTCTGCGCTCCCATGGTGACAAGGATCTCGTCCGGCCCGGCCATGATCCCCCGGCGCGGCAGGGTATGGCGCGCGATGAAATCGACGAGCTGCGGATCGTCCTGATCGTAATAATCCGAAGTGAGCGCCGCGAAATCCTTTTGGCCCAGCGCCTGTAACGCGCATTGCCGCCAGCTTGCGTGGTCAAACAGCGTCGGATCGGTCTGGCCATAGACAAAGGGATAGCGATAGGACGACCAATCTTGCGGCTTGACCGGCGTGACCCCGCCCGAGAACCGCTGGCCCAGCGCGCGCGACCAGTCGATACTGTCCTGTCGCGGCGGTGGGGGCGGGAAATCGGGTGGCTCGGGCGCGGTATCCGAGACGAAATAGCCCGACCGCCCACGCGCGGCGAGGTAATCGCTCGCCACGAGCTCGGTATAGGCGGCGGTGACGGTGATGCGCGCCACGCCCAGATGCGCGGCCAACCGGCGCGACGAGGGCAGCTTTTCACCCCGCCGGAACCGCCCCGACAGGATGCCCTCGGCCACGATCCGCTGAATCTGGGATTGCAACGTGCCCTGTGCCGTCGGGTCGAGAAAGAAGGTGTCCACTGAAATCGTCATGGGCACACAGGCTAGACTGGACCGGGGCGCATGGCAATCTGGACTTATGGGCCGCCCGGCGGAAAACCGGTGTCACCGGCCCGATCGCCAGGACCGGAACCAGCGCCGCAACCGTCCGCGCTTCTCGTCGATGCGATCACTCACCTCATCCCAGCCTTGCTCTGCATCCTCAACCGCCGGATCGATCATCCGTTCGCGGAATTGGCGCCACGCCGCGCGGATGAAGGCGAAGCCGATGATCACGAAGATCAGGAAGAAGATGTTGAACCACGGGATCACGGTCACATTGGGCGAGTCCACCGGCCGGATCGCCACCGCGTTGGGAAAGGTGGACAGCAATTCGTTGCGCCAGCCGTAATGCGTCATCACCGCCCATTCGGGGTCTTCCTTCCTGGATTTCAGATCATCCGCCTCGGTCTGCAGGTTCGCGGTGTCGAATTTGAAATAGAAGGGCCAGGACCAGCCTGTGTCCTCGTTGCGATAGACCATCGTTTCTTCGCCGCCGGTCCGGTAGAAGCCGAGCAACCATGTCTTTTTCCGGATCGTCTGGATGAATTGCACATCCCGGTTGGCGAGGCTTGCCGACTGGTCGTCGGGCTGCGCCCAGAAGATCCGCGTCCAGTCGCCCAGGTCCTGCCGTTCCTGGTAGGTGTTCACCACGCGCACCATGTCATGCTGGGGCAACGAGTAATGGGCCACGGCGAAAAGGGCCGACCAAAGCACGATGCGGAACGTCCATTTCACATAGGTCATCATGGGCGGTGCCCCCTTTCTCAATTCACCATGTAGATCGTCACGGCGGCCGCGACCGCCGGCACGATATAAACCAGCACGATAAGCTTGCGCCTGAGCCCGGTCTCATAGGCGCGCATTCCGTCCTCGATATAGGCCCTGCGTGCCTCTTCGTCACCGCCATCTGGATGGTCCGCATCCCAGCTCTCTTCAAGCTTCTCGCGCCGGACCGAGCGTGAATAGATCGACACCACGACATATACCACGCTGAGCGCGAGAAACCCGAAGATCACCAACCGGATCAACCCCCCCATGGTCCGCTCCTTTTTCCGGCGGTTGCCCCGCGCACCGCGCCCCACGGTCCGACCCGTGCGATCATGCCCTCCTGCGGCACCGCGCCGTCATCGTCAAGCGGCGCGTCATGCCCGAAAAGCGCCTCGCGCGCCCCGGCCTTGTCAACGAGGTATTCCCGTTCGAGGAAATCGGCGACATAGCTCTTCTTGGTCTCGCTCCAACCTGCATAGAGGCGATAGAACAGCTCCTTGTGACAGATGAAAAGCTGGCGCACATCCTTTGGGGCCAACTCGGCCAGCAACTGGTTCACGAGGTCACGGTCGGGATGGTCGCTCGCCCGCAACGTATAGAAATAGGCCGGGTCGTCGCTGTCGATCACCGGCCATTTGCCCCGGTTCTCGGCCCAGTTCACCAAGGCGTTCAGCGTGTGGTATTCCCGCGGCAACCGCTCGGCATTCCGGCGTGCCAGCGCCCTGATGTCGGCCCGCGTCGCCCCGCTCAGGTCAACCCCCGCCGCCTGCGCCGCATCGACGACGATGAAATCCATCTTCTGGCGCAGGATCGCCGCCGCATCTACGCCGCGTGCCTTCACGATCGGCTCGACCAGGTCGTTGGCTTGCAGGAACCGCGCGATCTGCGACCGGTCCCGCGCGACAAGGGACACCTTGATCGGGATCGTCTCCGGGTCGATCCGCTCACCCATCGAGATCAGCGCCGGATGCGTTACCCCGCGAAACAGGTAGAGCCCGCCGAAATGCGCGGTCCAGAAATTCTCCTGCTGAAATTCCATCCGCTCAAGCTGCACGGGGTTTCGCGTCACGTCGCCCGTTTCCTGCGCCAGCCCGATCATCTCGGCGATCAGCACATCGTCGAACCAGGCGTCTTTCTCGGTCTTGAACCGGTCGATCAGGTCGGCCAGCTTTCCGGCCTGCCGCACCGTGCCACGGGTCGTGTCGGCCTCGACCATCACCCGGTGAATATCGAAAAGCTGTGCCGGGCGCTCCATCGTGTAGACCGAATTGACCAGCTCCCCCGCCACCGCGTCGCGCGCCGTCAGCGCGAAAAGCTGCGCCTCGTTGGCGTCGATGAACTGTCGCAGGATGCCGCGCGAGGTCGAGAATTTCGCGTTGAGCAAGGGCGCGCGCTTCTGCTCGGTGGTCAGCAGGATGAACTGCCGGTTCACCCCCGCATGGTTGAGGTAGAGATGATCACCCAATTCGTCACCCACCTCGGGGCTGTAGCCCGAAATGTCGATATGGAAATCGTCAAGCGCCGTGCGCTTGCCGGTCAGATGCTCCAGCGCCCGGTTATACCGCTCGATCAGCGCCGGGCTGGAGACCTCGATCAGCCCGCCGAACATGAGACCCTTTTCGATCAGGCGTTTCATCCGTGCAACCTCCGCCCGGCGGCACCGCCGGGCAGGGCCGGCCCGCGGGGCGGCGCTTCACGCCCCCCCGCGGGCCGGCGCTGCCCTATGTGCGATCGGGTCAACAGGGGCTTACCCATCCTTCCCCTCCAGATACCGTCTCTTCGCCGCCTCGGTCCGTTCCATGTCGCGCACCATGCCCTCGATCGCCACCTCGTCGGACTTGTCGGCATAGCGAAACTCCGAATCCGCGTAGCGGTTGATCTCCTGCATCACCATCTCGGCCGTGATCGGCTGGCGCAACTCCTCGATCATGCCCGCCTTGGTCTCGTAATCCTTGAACAGGAACAGCTCCGGCTCCTCCATCCATTCGTCGGGCAATTCGAAATCCATCGCCCGCACCTTCACCGCGTCGGTGATGTTCTTGATCGCGCGGCCGGTGAACCGCGGGTCGGCCTCCTGGATGGCCTTGAGATAGGTGCCGAGCTTGGCAATCGTGTCCAGCCGCCCGATCTCGGCCTCGAGCCGCTCGTAAACCTTGATCAGCCCCTCTTCATGCGGCCGCTCATGCGATTCAAATGACCGCGCCACCGCGCGCTTGATCTCCTGCGCGGCATAAAGCGCGTGATCGCCCAGCGGGATGTCATGCTTGCGCCCCATCAGGAGGTGCAGGATGTCGATGTAATCCTCGCGCGTCTGCGGTCCGTCCACCAGGAACCGCGCTCCCGCCCGCTGACGCAGCGCATCATCCACGTTCTCGGGAAAGTTCGAGAACATCCCGAAACTGCAATTGCCCCGCACCACCGT
>NZ_JAWLDS010000064.1:0-18416 GCF_041686535.1 Aquicoccus sp.
GGAAGCGCCCGCCCCGTTAACCAATGAAACCATTAACACATGCCTAACCACGGCGGTGCACGCCCGGCAGCCGGGCAGCACCCGGAAATCACCCCCACCCGATTTCCGCCTCACAGCCCCATTAACCCCCTCGCGCGGTGCCGCAACAGCCCATAAACTCCCCCCATGCGAGTCGCGTTTCTCCTCTGTCTCATCCTTGCCGCCTGCGCCGCCCGCCCGCTCAGCGAAGCGGAAAAAACCTTTGCGGATCAGATCTTTGGCGACACGGCCGACACCGACATCATCCGCTTTCACGACGGGGCCATCGTCGAGAAAATCACCTACAAGCGCCCCAAACGCCCGCGCCTTGCCTGCCGCGAGCGCATCTGGCCCGAGCCCGACACCGAAACCGTCACCGTCGGCCCCGCCGCGCTTGCGCTTCACAACCGGATTTTCTTTGCCAAACCCTTCTATTCAAACGATTATCTCCACGGCTACCCCGAGGAAATGCACCTCTTCGCCGCCATGCTTTTCGCCCATGAGATGACCCATGTCTGGCAATGGCAGAACCGCGAGATCACCGGATATTCCCCGATCCGCGCCGCCAACGAGCACGATTTCAAATCCGATCCCTATCTTTACGATATCTCAACCGAAACGCGGTTTCTTGACTACGCGTTCGAGCAACAGGCCAGCATTGTCGAGGAATATGTCTGCTGCACCGCGCTCGACCCCGACGCACCGCGCACCGCACGGCTCAGGGGATTGCTCGACGGGGTGTTCCCGCTCGACCGGCTGCGTATTCCCGATACCGTCCACATCCCGTGGGACGGCGCGGAGAGAAAGGGCATTTGTCATTGAAGCGTTTCGAGGAATAGATGACACAAATCGTATCGCCAATATCCCGAGAGCGCAAAGCGCGGCTGGGTACTGGCGATGCAGGTTTTTCCCGAAACGCATTACAGGTATTTGGCGACCTCGGCCATGAAGTCGTCGCCACGTTTCTCAAAACTGTCATACTGATCGAAGGACGCTGCCGCCGGGGCCAGGAGGATCACCTCGCCCGGCTGCGCCTCTTCCACGGCGCGGCGCACGGCGCGCGCCATGTCGCCGCAAACCTCTGCCTCAACCCCTTGTAATTGCACGGCAAACCCGGCCGCCTCGCGCCCGATCACATAGGCCTTGACCACCGACCCGGTGACCTCAAGCAACGCGGCGATCCCGCCTTCCTTCTCCAGCCCGCCACAGATCCAGCGAATATTCCCGAAGGCTTTCAACGCCTTGGCCGCCGAATCCACGTTCGTGGCCTTGCTGTCATTGACGAACCGCACGCCGTCCTTCTCGCCCACGATCTGCGACCGGTGCGGCAAACCGCCAAAGCTCTGAAAACCCTTCTCGATTTCCCGCGGCGCCAACCCCAACGTCCGGCACACCGCGTAGGCGCAACAGGCGTTCTGGTGGTTATGCGCACCCGGCAGCCCGGCAATCTTTCGCAGGTCGATCGACCCGGCCTGCCGCCCCTTGCGGTATTCCGCCAAGAACCCATTCTTCGCAAAGACATGCCAGCCCGGCCCGGTCAGCTTGCGCTCGACCGAGACCGGGATCACCCGGTCATCCCCCGGCCCTTCCGACAACTGGTTGACCAGGTATCGCCCCTCGTCCTCGTCCACCCCGATGATGCAGCGATCCGGCCCCCCCTCGGCAAAGAGCCGCCGCTTGGCCGCGAAATAGCCGCCCATGCCGCCGTGCCGATCCAGGTGATCGGGCGAAAGGTTCGTGAAAACAGCAACATCCGGGGTCAGCGCCCGCGCGAGATCTGTCTGGTAGGAGCTGAGCTCCAGCACCACGACCCCACCATCCCCCGGCGGGTCGATGTCCAGAACCCCGCGCCCGATATTGCCCGCAAGCTCGACCGCGCGCCCCGCCTCGGCCAGCACATGATGGATCAGCGCCGCCGTGGTCGATTTCCCGTTCGACCCGGTTACCGCCACCACCTTGGGCACAGTGTCGAACCCGCCCCAGTCCGCCGCCCCGAGCGAGCGAAAGAAGAGGCCGATATCGTTGTCCACCGGCACCCCCGCCTCCCAGGCCGCGCGCACCACGCGGTTGGGCGCGGGGTAAAGATGCGGGATACCCGGGCTCAGGATCAGGCTGACAACGCCCTCGAAGGCACCGGGCGCGCCAAGGTCAACACATTGGAAGCCCTCACCTTCCGCCACCTCCCGCGCCGCCGGGTTGTCATCCCAGCACAGGGCCTCGGCCCCGCCCGCGCGCAACGCCCGCGCCGCCGAAAGCCCCGAGCGCCCCAGCCCCAGGACGGCCACGCGCCTGCCTTCGTATCCGCGCACGGCGATCATCGGCTCACCGCACCTTCAGCGTGGCAAGACCGATCATCGCGAGGATGAGCGAGATGATCCAGAACCGGATCACGATCTGCGGCTCGGCCCAGCCCTTCTTCTCATAGTGGTGATGGATCGGCGCCATCAGGAACACCCGCTTGCCGGTGCGCTTGAAATAAAGCACCTGCACGATCACCGACAGCGCCTCGGCCACGAAAAGCCCCCCCACGATCGCCAGCACGATTTCGTGCTTGGTGGCCACCGCGATCGCCCCCAGCGCCCCGCCCAGCGCCAGCGAGCCGGTATCGCCCATGAACACCGCCGCGGGCGGCGCGTTATACCAAAGAAACCCCAGCCCACCGCCGAAAAGCGCGGCGGAAAAGATCAGGATCTCGCCGGTTCCGGGCACGTAATGCACGTCGAGGTACTCGGTGAAATCGACCCGCCCCACCGCATAGGCGATCACGCCCAGCGTTCCGGCCGCGATCATCACCGGCATGATCGCCAGCCCGTCGAGCCCGTCGGTGAGGTTCACCGCGTTGGCAGCCCCCACGATCACGATGATCGAGAACGGAATGAAAAGCAGCCCCATGTCGATCAGGACATTCTTGAAAACCGGGACCGCCAGCTGATGTTGCAGCGCCTCGGGATGATACATCGTCGCCCACGACGCGGCGATAGCCGAGATCGCGAAACCCAGCAATAACCGCACCTTGCCCGGCACGCCTGAGGAATCCTGCTTGCGCACCTTGGCATAGTCATCGGCAAATCCGATCGCGGCGAACGTCATCGTCACGAACAGCACGAGCCACACGAACGGATTGTCGAGCCGCGCCCAGAGCAGCGTCGAGGTCAGCAGCGACCCCACGATCAGCAAGCCGCCCATCGTCGGGGTCCCGGCCTTCACGAAATGGCCTTCTGGCCCATCCTCGCGAATGGGCTGCCCCTTGCCCTGGCGGCGGCGCAGCACGTTGATCAGCGGCGGGCCGAAGATGAACCCGAACAAGAGCGCGGTCAGGAACGCCCCGCCCGCCCGGAAGGTGATGTATCGAAACAGGTTGAAGACATCCCCGCCTTCCGAAAAAGCGGTCAACCAATAGAGCATTCAGGCGTTCCTCTTGTTTGATCGGGTCCGTTGGCCCATTTCGCGGATCGCGTCAACAACCCGACTCACCTTGATCCCCTTCGATCCCTTGACCAATACCACGTCGCCCGCGTCGAGCAGCTTGCGCAGTTGCGCCACCATCTCCTCGGCGCTCTCCACCCAGAGACCCCGCCGCGAGGGCTCCAGCGCCTCGTATAGGCGCCGCATCCGCGGCCCGACACAATGCACCAAGTCAACGCAGGCCATGGCGTCAAGTTGCGCGAGCGCGGCGTGGTCATCGGCCTCGCCCGGCCCCAGTTCGAGCATGTCGCCCAGGATGGCAATACTCCGGCCGCGCCGCGCATCGCCGGGTTCGGCCGCCGCCAGCACCTCCAGCGCCGCCGCCATCGAGGTGGGATTTGCATTGAACGCATCGTCGACCAGGCTCAACTCGGCGCCCACGCCCGCATCGAGAACGATCCGCTCGCGCGTGCCGCGCCCCGCCGGTGGCTGCCAACGCGCCAGGTCGCCCACCGCGACCCCGAGATCGGCACCCAGCGCCTCGGCCGCGGCCAGAACGCCCAAACCGTTCATCGCAAGGTGCCGCCCGGGGCTGGCGATCTTGTAGAGAAGCGGCGCACCATGCACCCGCGCCTCGCAGACCGTGCGATCATCCGAAAGACGAACGCTTTCAAGCCGGTAGTCGTCGGATGTCTCGCCAAAAAGCACCATCCGCGCACCGACCGCGCGGGCCTTGTCCTGCAATATCGCCGCCGTGCCGATATCGGCATTGAGCACCGCAACGCCCCCCGGCTCCAGCCCGTCCAGAATCGCCGCCTTTTCACGGGCGATGCCCTCGATCGACTCGAAGGCTTCCAGGTGCGCGGCGGCAACGGTGGTGATCAGTGCCACATGCGGCCGCGCCATCCGCGCCAGCGGTGCGATCTCGCCGGGATGGTTCATGCCGATCTCGATCACGGCGAACTCGGCGTCGGCGGGCATCCGCGCCAATGTGAGCGGCACCCCCCAGTGATTGTTGAACGACGCTTCGGCGGCATGGGTGCGGCCCTGCCCCTGCAACACCTCGCGCAGCATCTCCTTGGCCGAGGTCTTGCCGACCGATCCGGTCACGGCAACCACCCGGGCGGTGCTGCGCGTCCGCGCGGCACCGCCCAGCGCCTCGAGCGCGGGCAGGACATCCTCGACGATCAACAGCGGCGCATCCGGGGGCACACCTTCCGGAACGTGCGACACCATCGCCGCCCCCGCACCCTTTTCCAACGCCTGCGGCACGAAATCGTGCCCGTCGCGCACATCCTTGAGTGCCACGAAGAGATCGCCGGGTGCGAGGCTGCGCGTGTCGATCGACACGCCCGCGACCGCCCAATCTCCCCGTGCCCGGCCGCCGGTGGCCGTTGCCGCTTCTTGCGCTGTCCAGAGCGTCATGCCGACCGCCCTTCCAGCGCGGCCACCGCCACGCTTGCCTGTTCGGCATCGTCAAAGGGCAACACGTCCTCGCCGATGATCTGGCCGCTTTCGTGGCCCTTGCCCGCGATCAGCAGAACGTCCCCGGGTTCGAGCTGATCCACCCCGCGCAGGATCGCCTCGGCCCGGTCGCCCACCTCGTAGGCATCGGGGCACCCCTCCATCACCGCCGCGCGGATCAAGGCGGGGTCTTCGCCGCGCGGGTTGTCGTCGGTCACGATCACCACATCGGCATGATCCGCCGCCGCCCGCCCCATGAGCGGGCGCTTGCCCCGGTCCCGGTCCCCGCCCGCGCCGACGATCACCACGATCCGTCCCGCCACGTGCGGGCGCAAGGCACGCAGGGCGGTGGCCACCGCCTCGGGCGTATGCGCGTAATCGACAAAAACCGCCGCCCCGTTGGCGCGGCGCGCAACCAGCTGCATCCGCCCACGCACGCCCGTCAGGTGCTCCAGAGTCTCGAACACCCGCTCGGGCTCTGCTCCGCAGGCAATGACCAGCCCCGCAGCCAGCAGCACGTTCTCGGCCTGGAAGCCGCCAATCAGAGGCAGGTAGCTACGAAACCGCTTCTTGTCCCAGGAAAAAAAGACCTCCTGCCCCGTCGTGTCAAAGCGTTGCGCCATGAGCTGCAGATCGGCGCTTTCGGTCCGACCCACGGCAATCACCCGCTGCCCGCGCCCTGCGGCGATTGCCGCCATGTCCGGCCCGCGCGGATCGTCGATATTGATCACCGCCACACCGGTCTCGGGCAGGACACGATCGAACAGGCCCGCCTTGGCCTCGAAATACTCGTCGAAACTGGCGTGATAGTCGAGATGGTCCTGCGACAGGTTGGTGAACCCCGCCGCCGCAAGGTGCACCCCGTCCAGCCGCCGCTGTGCCAGCCCGTGCGACGACGCCTCCATCGCCGCATGGCTCACCCCTTCGCGCGCTGCCGCCGCCAGCGTGCGGTGCAGCGTGATCGGCTCGGGCGTGGTATGGGCAAGTGGCGCGCTCCAGACCCCCTCGACCCCGGTGGTACCAAGGTTCACCGCCTCCTCGCCCAGCTCGGTCCAGATCATCCGGGTGAATGTCGCGACGCTGGTCTTGCCGTTGGTGCCGGTCACGGCCACCATGGTTTCGGGTTGCAACCCGAACCACAAGGCGGCGGTATAGGCCAGAACCTGCCGCGGATCCTCGCTCACGATCAGCACCGCATCGCTCGCGGCCAGCTCCTGCGCGGCGATGCGCGCGCCCGCCACATCGGTCAGGACCGCCGCCGCACCCATGCGCAGCGCATATTGAATGAATTCGCCACCATGGACCCGGGTGCCCGGCAGGGCGGCAAAGAGATGGCCATCCTTCACGTCACGGCTGTCGACCGAAAGACCCGTGACCCGCGCTTCGCGTCCGCCCCGGGCGGTCAGGCCCAGTTCGGTTAAGGTCTTGACCTGCTGCCCGCCACCCATCTGCCCGTTCCCCTTTTGTGGGTCAATTCGACGTGAGCGTTATACCAGCCAATTGCCCGGGCTCAAGCTGCGGTCTCAACCCCAGAAGGGGGGCCAGTCGGTTGATCATCTCCGCCGCTACCGGCACGGCCGTCCAGCCCGCCGTGCGCCGGACCTCGTCCAACGCGAAGGTCTCGGGCTCATCGAGCGTCAGCACAAGCACATATTTCGGATCATGCGCTGGAAAGATCGTGGCGAAACTCGCGATCACCTTGTCCTCGTAATAGCCGCCCTGCGGTGTCGGCTTGTCGGCGGTGCCCGTCTTGCCACCCACCACGTAGCCCGGCACATCCCCGAAACTCGCCGTGCCGTCGGTGACGGCCTTGCGCAGCATGTCACGCGCCGCGGCGGCCACCTCCGGGCGCATCACGCGCGGCCCGTCCTGGCGCCCGTCGCGCTTCAACAGCGTCGGCTTGATCCTGGTTCCACCATTGGCAATCGCCGCATAGCCAGCGGCCAGATGCATCGGGCTGACCGAGATCCCATGACCATAGGAAATCGTCATCGCAGAAATCTCGGACCATTTCTTGGGCAGAAGCGGCGTGCTACCGCTGGCCTCGACGATCTCGGCCGGTGTGCGCTCCAGAAGACCCAACGCAGCCAGAAACGCGCGCTGTTCCTCGGCGCCGATCTTCTGGGCCAGGCGCGCCGTGCCGACATTCGAGCTCTTGGCGATCACGTCCTCGACAGTGAGTTCAGCACCGTAGTCGCGGAAGTCGCGGATCCTGTGCCTGCCCCACCTGAGAGGGCCACTCGTGTCAACCATGGTCGAGGGCTCGACCAGGTCCAGCTCAAGCGCCTGCGCCACGGTGAAAATCTTGAAAGTCGAGCCAAGCTCGTAAACTCCCTGTACCGCCCGGTTGAACAGCGGCGTGTCGTCAGGCGCCCCTTCGGTCGGTCCGCGTGGGCGGTCATTCGGATCGAAATCCGGCAGGCTCACGACGCTGATCACCTCACCGGTATGCACGTCCATCAAAACACTGGCCGCACCCTTGGCATTCATCAGCTTCATGCCACCCCAGAGCACCTGCTCGGCCGCCGCCTGAACGGTCAGGTCGAGCGACAATTGCAACGGCCTGCTCTCTTCGCTCGGATCTCGCAGGAAGTCGTCAAACACCTTTTCGACGCCCGCGACACCGATCAGCTCGGCCGCGTCCACGCCTTCCCTGCCAAAGGACGCGCCGCCCAGCACGTGGCTGGCCAGCTTGCCATTGGGATAGAGCCGCATCTCGCGCGGACCGAACAAGAGCCCGGGATCGCCGATGTCGTGCACCGCCTGTTTCTGCTCGGGGCTGATCTTGCGCTTGATCCAGACGAACTTGCGCTTGCCCGTGAAATCGCGCACGAGCCGCTCCTCGTCCAGATCGGGAAATATCTCCGCAAGCGCCCCGGCCACCCGCACCGGATCGATCATCTGTGGCGGCTGCGCATAAAGGCTGTGGGTTTCCAGGTTGGTGGCCAGGACCCGCCCACGGCGATCGACGATGTCGGAGCGCTGCGCGACGATATGGCTGCCTTCGGCCCGGGCACGTGGTTCCTCGGGTTCGGAACTGGCCATGACGCCCATACGCACCCCGATCACCGCATAGGCACACAGGAAAATCACACCCAGGACCAGCAGCCGGCCCTCGGACCGGGCGCGGGTCTGGTCGCGCATTTCTTCGTGGCGCAACCGGGTGTTCTCGCGCTCGATGACATCCGGATTTTCACCCTTGGCGCGGGCTTCGAGGATGCGCGCCAGCGGGCGCAGCGGCGTTCGGATCATGGGTCGGCCTCCTCTGCCGATACATCGATGGCATTCTCAAAATCCAGGACCGGCGCGGCGGGCGCGGCAGGATAGGCCACCTGGTCGATTCGCCCGAACTGCTCGGGCGAGAGCGGCAACAGGCCCAGGCGATCGAAATTGATGTCCGCCAATTCCCGCAACCGGTCCGGCCGGTTGAGATAGGCCCATTCCGCGCGCAGCATCGCCAGGCGCGACCGCGCCACGCCAATGTCGCTTTGCAACTGCTCGGTCTTCGAAAGCGCCTCCTGCGTGCGATAGTTCTCGTGATAGGCCCAGAAGGCCAGCCCGATGACCACGACCGCCGTTATCGCCTTCAACAGGGTCTTCATCGCCCTCGTCTCCCCGTTCTTCCCAGTTGCGGCATGCCGATCGCGGCGCGGTCCACCGGCTCGGCCGGGACCGCGGTGCGTCGCCCCACGCGCAGCTTGGCACTGCGGCTGCGGGGGTTCTCGGCCAGTTCGGCCTCATCCGGCCCGATCGCCTTGCGCGTCTTGACCTCGAACTGCGCCGGTTTCTTCTGCAGGGGGGCATGGCGGCTGCCACCACCGCCAGCGCCACCGGATTTTTCGGCGAAGAATCGCTTCACGATCCGGTCCTCGATCGAGTGAAATGTCACCACCGCCAATTGTCCGCCGGGTTTCAGCGCCCGTTCCGCCGCCTCCAGCCCGGCGACCAGTTCGCCGTATTCGTCGTTCACCGCGATCCGCAGCGCCTGGAAGGTGCGCGTCGCCGGATGGCTCTGGCCCGGTTTCGGGCGGGGCAGCGATCTCTCGATGATCGCGACCAGTTGCAGCGTGGTCTCGATCGGTCCCTCGGCCCGTGCCCGCACGATATTGCGCGCGATCCGCCGGCTGGCCCTTTCCTCGCCATAGTGAAACAGGATATCGGCCAGCGCCCCCTCGTCCGCACCGTTGACGATGTCGGCGGCAGTCGGCCCCGCCTGGCTCATCCGCATGTCGAGCGGCCCCTCGGCCATGAAGGAAAACCCGCGCTCGGCCTGGTCAAGCTGCATCGAGCTCACCCCCAAATCCAGCACCACGCCGTCGAGATCGGCACCATATTCATCGAGCTGCGAAAACCGCCCCTGCACCAGCTCGAGCCGCGCGCCATAATCCCCGGCCCAGCTTTCGGCCATCTCGAACACTGCCGGGTCACGGTCCACCCCGATCACCTTGTCTGCCCCGGCCTCCAGCAAAGCGCGCGCATAGCCGCCCGCGCCGAATGTCCCGTCAAGCCACACACCCGTTACAGGTGAAACCGCCCGCAAGAGCGGGCGCAGCAGAACAGGGATATGGGGGGCATCATCCTGGGCACGGGCAGCGGGTGCCATCATTCGTCACCCCGCACCTGGTCAAGAAAGATCAGCGGGTCGAAATCCTCGGGCTGCTCGTCCAGCCAGGCCTCGGTTTCGGCCATCTCCTCACGCTCATAGGTCTCGGGATTCCAGATCTGGAACGTATCGCCCGCGGCGATGAAGAACGCCTCGTTCTCCAACCCGATTTTCTCGCGCAGCTTCGCCGGCAGCA
This sequence comes from Aquicoccus sp., assembly GCF_041686535.1. Classification (NCBI taxonomy): domain Bacteria; kingdom Pseudomonadati; phylum Pseudomonadota; class Alphaproteobacteria; order Rhodobacterales; family Paracoccaceae; genus Aquicoccus; species Aquicoccus sp. The sequence continues at coordinate 9,687 of NZ_JAWLDS010000064.1, forward strand.
CCAGCCGCCCCGTTTCGTCGACATTCGTGGGCAAACTCTGCCCGTGATAGAGACGCTGGAGGATCTTGCGCTCTTTCGACCCGCGCGGCAGGCTGTCGATCTTGCGATCCACCTCGTCGATCGCCTCGATCGTGTAGCATTCAAGGAATTTGCGTCGGTGGTCGCCATAGACGATCACGAGGTTGGGGTTGAGCCCCTCGGTCCAGTCCGGGTCGCCCGCCTCCAGGACACGGCGAAACGAGGCCGGGATCGACACCCTGCCCTTCGCATCCACCTTGTGGTGGCTCTCGCCTCTGAACCTGCGGGTCACTGTCCCATGGTCCCTCTTGTCCTGCCTCGCCCCGAAACGGATTCCAGGGCCTTTAACGAGAAAACGGCGGATTGAACTGCTGCCACTGTTCAATCCGCCGCCCTCGTCCCGCTTGTGCGGGGTGTCCGACTGCGCGCGCCACCTGGGGGGATGTCTGCTCGCCCGCGCGCCGGATCTCATTGTGCGATGAAAGCGGGTGCCTGTATGAAACCTGACTTGGGAGTTTTGTTCGGGGTCTTGATTTGCCCCTTGATCCCGTCCTCATCGTGTCTATAGGGATGCCATGGGAAATCATGGGTTTCAACTGTTTTCTGCGGGAACCACCCTCAATCTCCTCTTTCAGGTCTCACCGAAAGTCAGAATTTGAAGGGGCACTCACCTCAAATAACACCGTAATTAGCGGGTGAATACATCCATAACGACTAAATATGGTATGAGATAAGCAAGCTAAAAATATCCCACGATTTCCCAGAAAATCCACCTCATGCGCCTGGAAGCAACCTCTTCCTCGTGCAACATCCATGAAAAACGGCGCGAATCACGTCTGATTCACGCCGCTCCCGCCAGTTGATTCGATGAATCGCAGCCAGATCATGGGGCAGGCCCATCTATTCCCATGACGCGGCCCACGATTTCCCATATCGCGGCCGGGTCAGATCACCCCGGCCTCGGTCAGCCGCCCGGCCAGGCGCTCGTAAGCTTCCGCCATGACGCCCGCGCCCGCCGCGACAGGACGACCGGAGTCACCCCCCAACCGGGTCTCAAGGTCGATGGGCAATTGCGCCAGGAGCGGCGCGCCGATCTTCTTGGCCTCGGCCGCGACACCACCCTGACCGAACACATGCTCCTCGTGGCCGCATTTCGGGCAGACATAGACGCTCATGTTCTCGATCAGGCCGATAATCGGCACCTCCAGTCGATTGAGCATGTCGATCCCCTTGCGCGCATCGAGCAGCGCCACGTCCTGCGGCGTCGAGACCATGATCGCCCCGTCCAACACGCTCTTCTGCGCCAACGTGAGCAGGACATCCCCCGTCCCCGGCGGCAGGTCGACGATCAGAACGTCCAGATCGCCCCATGCCACCTCGGACATGAATTGCTGCAACGCGCCCATCAGCATCGGCCCGCGCCAGATCACCGCCTGTCCTTCTTCCAGCATCAGCCCGATCGACATGACCTTCACGCCATGGGCCTCGGGCGGCAGAAGCTGATTGTCGGCACTGGCCTGCGGCTTGCCCGTGAGCCCCATCATCCGCGGCTGGCTCGGCCCGTATATGTCGGCATCGAGCAGGCCCACCCGCCTTCCGGCCCGCGCCAGCGCGACGGCGAGGTTGGCGCTTACCGTCGATTTTCCGACACCGCCCTTGCCCGATCCGACCGCGATGATCCGCTTGACCCCGGCCGGCTTGATCTTCGCCGCCTGCGGACTGGGGTGCCGCCCGATCTCGAGATCCGGCGGTGGCGCCTTCTGGGCGGGTTGCGCCGGGCCGTGCGCGGTCAGCACTGCCGACACTCCCGCGACCCCCGGCAATTTCTCCACCAGACTCACCGCCGCCACACGGACCGGTTCCATCTTGCGCGCATCCTCGCTGTTGGCCGCCTCGATGACGAATCGTACCCGCCCATCCTCCACCGACAGCGCCCGAATCATATCGCGCGAGACCAGGCTCCCCCCGTCAGGCAGCTGGAGTCGGTCCAGCGCGTTCAGGATGTTTTCGCGCATTGCACTCATTTTCTTCCCCTGTGACGTGGTTGTGATCCATAGATGCATCATAACTGCGCCTTTTTGTGCAATCCGCAAGTCCAGCGCCCGGAATTGCATCAGCGCCATAACGCAACTCATTGAGATCAATCGCGATTTCCCTTGCGTCAACTATGCAAATGCTGCATGGCAGCATTGAAAATTCGATCATTGTGCAACTGCAGCATCGGGCTATATTGGTCTCAACGAAACGAAGACACGATCCGGAAAGGCAACAACATGGCATTCGCAGGCAACACTCAAGCCGCACCCCATCACGGGCTGGCAGGTCTGGCTGTCCATGTCGAGGCACTGGTCGAACGGTTCAACCTTTACCGCCACTACCGCCGTACGCTGGCGGAACTTGGCGGGTTGAATGCCCGCGACCTGGCCGAGATCGGTCTTTGCCGAAGCAATATCCGCTCGGCAGCCTACGAGGCGGTCTACGGATCGCAGAACTGAGTTTGAATTCAGAGGCCCCTCTCCTCCTCCCTGGGGTTCATCTGATCAGGCGGCGGGATCGCTCCTCCTCCCAGATCCCGTCGCCGCCCATATTAGAGAATTGCGCCGGGGTCGCTCCTCCTCCCAGACCCTGCCGCATGTAAGAGACGGCGGCACCCTCTCCTCCTCCCTGAGTGCCGCCGTTTTCTTTTCCGAAAGCCTGATACCCCAATACGCCAGCATCACCGCTCGGCGGTTGCCCCTGGCCTGCCGAACCCCCAGCGCACGCCACATTTACCTGATCAAACGTCATGAGCAGGCGGCAGACCCCGGCAGCCGGGCGGCAGCCGAATGTCAGACGGATATCACCCCCCGATTTTTCAACGAAAAGGCCCGTTAACTTTTCTCAGAACGGGATATCGTCGGCCCCGCTGACAAAGCGCGCGACCACCTTCTTCACCCCGGCTTTTTCGAACTCGATCTCAAGCTTGTCACCCTCGATGCCGGTGATCTTCCCGTAGCCGAATTTCTGGTGAAACACCCGCTCTCCCACCGTATGACTGCTGATCGCCTCAAGATCTATGACCTGGTTTCTCGTTTCTTTCGGCTGGCTTACGGGCCGTTGTTGAGATCGCGCCTGCATCCGCCGCCAGCCGGGAGAATTATAGACATTGGCCTCGGCCGCGCGCGTCTCGACCCCGCCTGACGCCGCCGCGCCATAGCCGCCCCCGTATAATCCGGGTGGCGTCAGAACCTCGACATGCTCTTGCGGCAATTCATCGATGAACCGGCTCGGCATCTGGCTTTGCCATTGCCCGTAAACCCTTCTGTTTCCAGCAAAACTTATCGTGCAAACCTCCTCCGCCCGGGTAATCCCGACATAGGCGAGGCGGCGCTCCTCCTCCAATCCCTTGATCCCGCTTTCATCCATGGAGCGCTGCGACGGGAACAACCCGTCCTCCCATCCCGGCAGGAACACCGCCGGAAACTCCAACCCCTTGGCCGCATGCAACGTCATGATCGAGACCTTCTCGTCCTGCTCATCGCTGTCATTGTCCATTATCAGGCTGACATGCTCCAGAAATCCTTGCAAGTTTTCAAAAGATTCCAGTGCCTTGACCAATTCCTTGAGGTTTTCGAGCCGCCCCGGCGCCTCGGGCGTCTTGTCGTTCTGCCACATCTGCGTATAGCCGGATTCGTCCAGGATGATCTCGGCCAGTTCCACATGGCTCAACTCAGGGCTACCCATCATCCGGCCCCACCGGTCAAGCCCGTCCACAAGTCGCGCCAACTCTACGGCACCCTTTCCCCCGATCCCCTTGGATTCAATCAGGATTCTCGCACCATCCGAAAGTGCCACACCGTTCGACCGCGCCGCCTTCTGGATCTTCTGCTGGGCGACATCTCCCAATCCCCGCTTGGGTGTATTGACGATGCGCTCAAAGGCGAGATCATCCCCGGGGCTGACAACCAAACGGAAATAGGCCATCGCGTCGCGGATCTCCATCCGCTCGTAGAACCGCGGCCCACCGATCACCCTGTAGGGCAGCCCGATGGTCAGGAACCGGTCTTCGAAAGACCGCATCTGGTGCGACGCGCGCACAAGTATCGCCATTTCGTTCAGTGAAAACGGGCGGACGCCACGGGTGCCCCGTTGCAACGCCTCGATTTCCTCACCGATCCAGCGCGCCTCTTCCTCACCGTCCCAGTGGCCGATCAGGCGCACTTTCTCGCCTTCTTCCGCCTCGGTCCACAGATCCTTGCCCAGCCGCCCCTCGTTGCCGCGGATCACCCCGGACGCGGCCTTGAGGATATGCGGCGTCGAGCGGTAATTCTGTTCCAGCCGCACCACCTTGGCGCCAGGAAAATCCTTTTCAAACCGCAGGATATTGCCCACTTCTGCCCCACGCCAGCCATAGATCGACTGGTCATCGTCGCCCACGCAGCAGATGTTCTTGTGCCCTCCCGCCAGCAGCCGCAGCCAAAGGTACTGGGCCACGTTGGTGTCCTGGTATTCATCGACGAGGATGTAGCGGAACCAACGTTGATATTGCTCCAGAACATCCTGATGCCGCTGGAAAATCGTCACCATGTGCAACAACAGGTCTCCGAAATCCACCGCGTTCAGTTCGCGCAATCGCACCTGGTATTGCGCGTAAAGTTCAGTGCCGCGGTGGTTATACGCCCCTGCCTCGCTTGCCGGAACTGTGTCCGGTGCCCATGCGCGGTTCTTCCAATGGTCGATGATCCCCGCCAATTGCCGGGCTGGCCAGCGTTTATCGTCGATATTGGCCGCCGCAACCAGTTGTTTCAAAAGGCGCAACTGATCATCCGTATCGAGAATCGTGAAGTTCGACTTGAGGCCCACAAGTTCGGCATGACGGCGCAGCAGCTTGACGCAGATCGAATGAAACGTGCCCATCCACGGCATTCCCTCGATCGACTGCCCCAACAGGCGGCCCACGCGTTCCTTCATCTCGTGCGCCGCCTTGTTGGTGAAAGTCACCGACAGAATCTCGTTCGGGCGCGCCTTGCCGGTGTTGAGCAAGTGCACGATCCGCGTGGTCAGAGCCTTGGTCTTGCCAGTTCCCGCCCCCGCCAGCATCAGAACCGGCCCGTCCAACGCTTCGACCGCCTCCAGTTGGGCAGGGTTCAACTCATCCAGATAGGGAGCCGGACGCGCCGCCATCGCCTGGGCCGAAAGCGGCGCAGCCGCAACCTCATATTCGTCTTCAAATCTGCTCATGGCGCGAAGAGTAACGCGTCGTCACGGCAAGATAAAGGGATGTTCGCCCCTTGTTCCCTTGGTTTTCTGTGGACAAGTCCCCCCATGGAGCCAACAAATACGCCCATGGACCTGCACACAAAATACCCGGGCCTTCCCGATCTTGTCACTCGTGCGCGCGGACGCATTCCGCATTTCGTGTTCGAGTATCTGGACAGCGCAACAGGCAACGAAGCGACCCTGCGCCGCAACCGCCAGAAACTCGACGAGGTGTTGTTTCACCCCTCGATCTTGCGCGGCGCCATGACCCCCGAACTGTCGGTTAAACTTTTCGATAATGAAATCGCGCTACCTTTCGGCATCGCGCCGGTTGGCATGTCTGGTCTGATCTGGCCCAACGCGGAAAAACTCTTGGCACAAACGGCGGCGCGGGCGGGCATTCCTTATTGCCTTTCCACCGTCGCCAGCCAGACGCCCGAGGATGTCGCGCCGGTTCTGGGCGATCATGCCTGGTTTCAGCTTTACCCCCCCAAGGATCCCGGGGTAATGCGCGATCTGGTAGGACGTGTGAAAGACGCCGGGTTCAAGGTTCTGGCAATGACGGTCGATGTGCCGGTCGCCTCGCGCCGTGAGCGGCAGACACGCTCGGGCCTGACACAACCGCCGCGGCTCACCCCACGTCTGTTGTGGCAGGTGATGCAACGCCCTGCCTGGGCATTGGGCACGCTCAGACAGGGCCGCCCTCGGCTCAAGACGATTGAAACCTATGTCAATGACAACCGCACCCTGCCATCGACCGAACATATCGGCTATCTCCTGCGCACCTCGCCCGATGCAGCCTATCTCGCGGCGCTGCGCGAGGCGTGGGATGGACCCCTTGTTCTCAAGGGCGTGATGAACCCGGAAGAGGCGAAATCTCTTTCCGATCAAGGTGTTGATGGGGTCTGGCTTTCGAACCACGCCGGTCGGCAGTTCGATGCCGCGCCCGCCAGCATCGAGGTTTTGCCCGCGATGCGCGACGCCACCGACCTGCCCATCATCTTCGATAGCGGAATTGATGGCGGGCTTGATATCCTGCGGGCCCTCGCGCTCGGGGCAGATTTCGTGATGATGGGCCGGGCGTGGCATTACGCGCTGGCCGCGCTTGGTCCGCGCGGCCCCGACCATCTGCTCGACATGTTCACCCGCGATATCGTGTCAAACATGGGACAAGTGGGCATTGAACGATTTGCCGACCTTCCGTCGCGCCTTGTTCAGGACCGGTCGTGAACGAAACACGGCGCAGCCCAGCAATGTTGCAGTAATATTGCAGCACGTGTATTGCGCTGCACTGCAGCATCACGCTAGCAATGCGCGTGAACCTGCACGTTCAAGGCTCGAGGGATCCAATAAAACATGGCCGAATTCCAGAAAATCCTGATTGCGAACCGCGGTGAGATCGCCATTCGCATCATGCGCGCCGTCAACGAGATGGGCAAACGCACCGTCGCGGTCTTCGCCGAAGAGGACAAGCTGTCATTGCACCGGTTCAAGGCGGACGAAGCCTATCGCATCGGCGAGGGGCTGGGACCCGTGGCCGCCTATCTTTCGATCGATGAAATCATCCGCGTGGCCAAGGCAAGCGGCGCAGACGCGATCCATCCGGGTTATGGCCTACTCTCGGAAAACCCCGATTTCGTTGATGCTTGTGATCGAAACCGGATCGCCTTCATAGGCCCCAGGGCCGAGACAATGCGCGCATTGGGCGACAAGGCCAGCGCGCGGCGCGTGGCGATCGAGGCCGGCGTGCCGGTGATCCCGGCGACCGAGGTTCTGGGCGATGACATGGACGCGATCCGCGCCGAAGCCGCCAAGATCGGCTATCCCTTAATGCTCAAGGCAAGCTGGGGCGGCGGCGGTCGCGGGATGCGCCCGATTGCCGAACCCGCAGAGCTTGAAGAAAAGGTCCTGGAAGGCCGCCGCGAGGCCGAGGCCGCCTTCGGCAATGGCGAAGGTTATCTTGAGAAGATGATCATGCGCGCGCGCCATGTCGAGGTTCAGATAATGGGAGACAAGCATGGCGGCATGTACCACCTCTTCGAGCGCGACTGCTCGGTCCAGCGCCGCAACCAGAAAGTCGTCGAACGCGCCCCCGCCCCTTATCTGAGCGATTTACAACGCGCCGAGATCTGCGAGCTTGGATACAAGATCTGCAAGCATGTGAATTACGAATGTGCCGGCACGGTCGAATTCCTGATGGATATGGATACGAGCCAGTTCTATTTCATCGAGGTGAACCCGCGCGTGCAAGTCGAACATACCGTCACCGAGGAAGTGACCGGCATCGACATCGTCCGTGCGCAAATCCTTATCGCCGAAGGGAAAACCATCGCGGAAGCGACTGGTAAACCTGATCAGGACCAAGTCACACTTAACGGGCACGCGCTTCAATGCCGGGTGACTACAGAAGATCCGCAGAACAATTTCATCCCCGATTATGGCCGCATCACCGCCTATCGCTCGGCCACGGGCATGGGTATTAGACTCGATGGTGGCACGGCCTATGCCGGTGGCGTCATCACCCGCTACTACGACAGCCTTCTGACCAAGATCACCGCATGGGCGCCGACCCCGGAAATGGCCATTGCAAGGATGGACCGCGCCTTGCGAGAGTTTCGCATTCGCGGGGTGTCGACCAATATTGCCTTTGTCGAGAACCTGTTGAAACATCCGACGTTTCTTTCGAACGAATACACGACCAAATTCATCGACGAAACGCCCGAGCTTTTCAATTTCAAGAAGCGGCGCGACAGGGGCACCAAGGTCTTGACCTATATCGCCGACATCTCGGTCAACGGCCATCCCGAAACCCAGGGCCGTCCGAAACCACCCGCCGGGGCGAAACCACCCCGCCCGCCCCATGTCCCGGCCGGGCTGGCGCCCTATGGCACCAAGAACCTGCTCGATGAACAGGGGCCACAGGCCGTTGCCGACTGGATGAAGGCGCAAGATCGGCTATTGCTGACCGACACGACTATGCGGGACGGGCACCAATCATTGCTCGCCACGCGGATGCGCTCGATCGACATGATCAAGATCGCGCCCGCCTATGCCGCGAAACTGCCCCAGCTTTTCTCGGTCGAATGCTGGGGCGGCGCCACCTTCGACGTGGCCTACCGCTTCTTGCAGGAATGCCCGTGGCAGCGCCTGCGCGACCTGCGCGCGCGCATGCCCAATCTGCTCACCCAGATGCTTTTGCGCGCCTCCAACGGCGTAGGCTATACTAACTACCCCGACAACGTGGTCCGGGAGTTCGTGCGACAGGCCGCCAAAACCGGCGTCGATGTTTTTCGTGTCTTTGACAGCCTCAACTGGGTCGAGAACATGCGCGTCGCGATGGACGCCGTGATCGAAAACGACCGGATCTGCGAAGCGGCAATCTGTTATACCGGTGACATCCTAAACCCGGATCGGGCAAAGTATGATCTGAAATACTATGTTGGCATGGCCAAGGAACTGGAGGCGGCGGGGGCC
>NZ_JAWLDS010000065.1:0-18347 GCF_041686535.1 Aquicoccus sp.
GAATGGCTGGCAAAGGCGTTTCCGAGCCATTTCCATGGCAGCATCGGATGGCAGGATGAAGCAACGGCGCTTTTGCTGTTCATAATCGCGCTCTGGTTGATCGTGGGTATCCGCAGCCGCATCGTCGGCCTCATCGGCTTCGTTCTGTGTACTGGCAGCGTTGTCCTGCGCCACGACGCCCCGATGGAGGCGCTTTTGACACTGGCCTGGTCGGCTGACCGCCTGATCGCCCTCGCCGCCGTGCTGACACTGGCCTTTGTGGGTGGCGGCAAATGGAATCTCTTTTCCGATGGCTGGAACTTCAGAAACGTGACCTGAATAACCTGAGGGGAACGAGGTCGTCCCTCCGTTCCTCACCTCGACCGGCCCCCTGAAGAGGTGGGTCGGTCTTCTTTTTTGAATGGGATCGGTTTCTTGGCGCGATCATGTCACCGGATAGGTCGAGAACCGATCACTCCTGTTCCCCGGTCATGGTGGCGATGCGTGCCCCGGACTTGTTCGTTGTCACCACGCCCAGCGACTTGAGCTTGCGGTGAAGCGCGCTGCGCTCCATGCCGACGAATTGCGCGGTGCGGCTTATGTTGCCACCGAAACGGTTGATCTGGGTGAGCAGGTATTCGCGTTCAAACGCCTCGCGCGCCTCGCGCAGCGGCAAGGTGGCCAGCACACCCGGCAGGACCACGCGATCGTCATCGGCCTCGCCCGGGCTCTCGCCGGGCAACTCACGCGCCTCGATCTCGCCCGATGGCTCGCCCAGAATGAGCAGTCGCTCGATCACGTTCCTGAGCTGGCGCACATTGCCCGGCCATGCCATGGTCTGCATCAGGGCCACCGCCTCATCCGAAAGCGCGCGCAGGGGCAGGCTCTGGGTGCGGTTGAACTCGGCGATGAAATGCTCCGCCAGCACGGGGATGTCCTCGCGCCGTTCCTCGAGGCTCGGCACGGTGATCGGCACAACGTTGAGCCGGTGATAGAGTTCTTCACGGAAACGCCCGGCGGCGATTTCTGCCTCAAGATCACGGGAGGTCGATGAAATGAACCGCAGATCGACACGCACCTTGTCGGAGCCGCCGACCCGAAGGAATTGCTGATCGACCAGGACGCGCAGGATCTTGGATTGCGTGCCCGGCGGCATGTCCGCCACCTCGTCGAAATAGATCACACCGCCATGCGCCTCTTCGAGCAGGCCGGGCTCCAGCCCGCGATCGGGGCTTTCGCGACCGAACAGGACCTCTTCCATGCGCTCGGGCTGGATCGAGGCGGAACTGACCACCACGAAGGGCGCCTCCTTGCGCGCGGAATTGCCGTGGATATAGCGCGCCGCGATTTCCTTGCCCGCGCCGGGCGGCCCTGAGAGCATCACCCGGCCGTTCGATCGCGTCACCTTGTCAAGCTGACCGAGAAGTGCACGAAAGGCGCCCGACTGGCCGATCATCTCGGCGCTGGTGATCTCCTTTCGCTTGAGCTGCGTATTCTCGCGGCGCAGGCGCGAGGTTTCCATCGCGCGCCGGATCACCACCAGAAGCTGGTCGATATTGAAGGGCTTCTCGATGAAGTCATAGGCCCCCTGCTTGATCGCGGCGACCGCGATCTCGATATTGCCGTGACCCGAGATTATGATGATCGGGATCTCGGGGCGGTCGCGCTTGACGGTCTTGAGGATGTCGATCCCGTCCATCCGGCTGTCCTTGAGCCAGATGTCGAGGATCATGAGCGCGGGCGGGTCCGCCGTGATCTCCTTCATCGCGTCGTCGGACTGGCCGGCCAAACGCGTGGTATAGCCCTCGTCCTCCAGGATGTCCGCGATCAACTCGCGGATATCGCGTTCGTCGTCAACGATCAGAATATCACCCATGACTCCCCCTCATACATTTTCTTCACTCCGTTCTTCTGGTTCTCCGGCCGCAGGAGCGACCGGCAGACGGATCACCGCCATCGCCCCGACATGCGCGCCACGCGAAAACGGCGCGGCGTCTTCGAGCACAAGGCTGCCACCATGCTCTTCAATGATTTTCTTGACAATCGGCAGGCCGAGCCCGGTGCCTTTTACGCGGGTTGTCACATAGGGCTCGAAAAGCTTTGCGCGATCCTCGGGCAGGCCGATACCGTTATCCGAGATCGTGATCAGCGCCTCGTCCCCCCGCCGGACGGCGGTGACCCGGATCTCGGGGGCATAGCCCTCGGTGCCATGCCTTTCGGCATAGCTTTCGGTCGCCTCGCCCGCGTTCTTGATCAGGTTGGTGAGGGCCTGGCTGATCATCGTTGCATCGAACGCCCCGGTCAGTGGATCGTCGGTCAGCTCGGCAGAAATGTTCACGTCGGGCTGCCCGGATTGCTGCAACAGCAGCGCGCCGTTGACCAGATCGCGCAGGCTTTCGGGCTTGCGTTCGGGCTCTGGCATGCGCGCGAATTTCGAGAACTCGTCGACGATCCGGCGCAGGTCGTTGGTCTGTCGCACGATCACTCCGGTCAGTTCGGCGAGACGTGCCGCCTCCGCCTCGTCGAGATGGCGCGCGAACTTGCGCTCGATGCGTTCCGCCGAAAGCTGGATCGGCGTGAGCGGGTTCTTGATCTCATGCGCGATGCGCCTGGCCACATCGCCCCAGGCTGCCATGCGCTGCGCACTGACCAGATCGGTCACGTCGTCAAAGGCGACCACATAGCCCTCGAGTTTTTCTTCTTCGCTGCGTCGCACCGCCATGCGCACAAGCAGGTTCTCGAGCCGCCCGCCCCGGCTGACCTTGACTTCTTCCTGCGCGACCTCGGCACCGCGCTCGCGCAATTTCCGGAACAGTGGTTCGAACTCGGGCACCGCCACCGTCAGCGCCAGTTGCGACTGGACCCCCTGCCAGTCCAGCAGGCGCTCGGCCGAGCGGTTGACAAAGGCCACCCTGCCTTGCGGATCGACCCCGACGACCCCTGAGGTCACCGAACTGAGCACCGAGTCGAACAACCGTCGACGACGCTCGATCTGCTCGGTGTTGGCAAGAAGGGTATCGCGCTGTGCCTTGAGCTGTTGCGTCATCTGGTTGAAATACCGCCCCAGCATGGCAATTTCGTCGTCGTCTTCTTCCTCGACCACCCGCACATCGAGGTCACCCGCGCCCACCCGTTGCGCGGCACCGGCGAGCCGCCCCACCGGCCGCGCCAGACGTTCGGCGAACCAAAGGCCCAGCCACACCGCGGCGAGAATCAGGATGACCGCGAAGCCGAGGTAAAGCAGGCCGAATTCGAACAGCACCCGCCCGCGATCCCGTTCGAGTTGCTGGTAGAGCCGCACGGTCTCCTGGGTTTCGTCCAGCAGGTTGAGGATATGGCCATCCACCTCGCGACTGACATAGACGAGACGGTCGGGAAAGTTTTCAAGCGGCACGATGGCGCGAAATTCGTCATGGTCCCAGTCGCGAATGATGGCGATACCGGTTTCGCGCGCCTCGGCAATCTGTTCAGCGGTCGGGCGCTCGAACTCGAAAAGGTAGGATCGTTCGCCACGCGCGCGCAGTTCCCCGCTGCCGTCGATCACATAGGCCTCGCGCATGGCGGGCTGAAACCGCTGTTGACCGACGGTCAGAACCTCGCGGATCTCGGGATCCTGCATGAAGGGCGTTGCGTCGCGCGCAACGTCGATCATCTCCGCCAGCGATCGGGCCGAGCTGTCAAGCGATTGCCGATGTTCCTCCTCATAGGCTTGCGCGGCCGAAAAGGAACTGCCCACCACCTGCCTGACCCGCTCTGAAAACCATCCTTCAAGCCCGACATTCACGGTAAGCACGGCGAAAATCGCCACGATGATCGTGGGCGTGAGCGCCATGATGACGAAGACGCCTGTCAGGCGCAGGTGGAGCCGCGATCCTGCCGATTGCGCCCGTCGCTCCGCCACCATGCGTGCGACGCGCTGCAGGACCAGGCCCGCAACGAGCAGAACGTAGACGAGATCGGCCAGCATCACGAAACGCAACGCCGAGGAATTCGTCCCTTGCTCGAACGGGCCGAGCACGAAATAGGTCGCCAGCACCAGAACCGGCCCCAGAATCACCAGCCCCAGTGTGGCGATGTTCTGTGCCCGTCGCTGACGTCTGAGACGGATGAGCCGATCCCACGTCGATTTTCGGCGCGAGCCGCCTGTAAACTTATGTGCTCGGGTTGCCACCCGCTGCCCCCATGATGTTGTGGCGCCTCGGCGCCGCACCGCATTATTCCGTGACCTCTTCCAGCACTGCGGCACGCCGGCCACGGTTCTGTTGCGGTTTTACATCAATTTGCGGCGGCGTGTCACCTGAATATCCAGATCACCGATCTTCTTGCGCAGGGTGTTCCGGTTGATCCCCAGAAGGTCGGCGCATTTGGCCTGGTTGCCGCCCGTTGCATCGAGTGCGATCTCGATCAGCGGAAGTTCGACCTCGCGCAGGATCCGGGCATAGAGGCCCGCCGGCGGCAGCATGTTGCCATGCAGGTCGAAATAGCGCCGAAGATGTCGCGCGACGCTCGCCGAGAGCTTGTCCCCCTCGTCGAGTCCCAGCGCGGGCTCGGTCGCGGGCTGATTGCCCAGAACCTGCTCGACCTCGGTGCGCGTGATTTCGTCCCCGCGCGCGGTCAGGCCCAGACGCCGCACCGCGTTCTCAAGCTGTCGAACATTGCCCGGCCAGCTGTACTTGCGCATCAATTCGACCGCCTCGTCGGAAAAATATCGCCGCGGCGCACCGGCCTGTTCCTCGCGGGCGAGGAAATGCTCTGCCAGAAGTGGTATGTCATCGACCCTCTCGCGCAAGGCCGGGACATGAAGCGCCGCACCGTCCAGCCGATAGTAAAGATCATGCCTGAGACGGCCCTCCTCCATCGCTTGTGCCATGTCGCTCTGGCTCGTCGCCATGAAGCGCGGGACGTGGTCGCCCGGCGTGTCGATTATGCGCACGACGCGCGCCTGAAGCTCGGGCTCGATATCACAGATCTCGTCGAAGAGGACCGTACCGCCCTTGACCCGCGCCAGAACCCGCGCCGGGCCTTCCAGGTCGCGCAGGTCGCCCGCGGTGACGGTCACGAAGGGCAATGTGCGCCGGTCCGAAAAATCATGGATCGCCCGCGCGATCAGGCTCTTTCCGGTGCCGCTCTCGCCCGAGATGAGAACGCCCAGGTCGGTGTTCATGACACGCGCGAGCAGCCGGTAAAGCGATTGCATCGCCGGGGTGCGTCCGACAAGCGGCAGGTCGTCGGGCCGTTCGGCCTCGTCCGCGACGCTGGCGCGCACGCCGATTCGGCGCCGGGATTCCAATGCCTTGGCGGTGCGCTTCATCAGGTCCGGCAGATCGAACGGCTTGGGCAGGTAATCATAGGCTTCGGCCTCGGCCGCCTTGATCGCCGTCATGATCGTGTTCTGCGCCGAGATCACGATCACCGGCAGGCCGGGCCGGTCCTGGGCGATCTTGGGAAGCATTTCGAGCCCGTTGCCATCGGGCATCATCACGTCGCTGATCACCACGTCGCCCTTGCCTTCGCCCACCCACCGCATGAGCGTGGTCAGGCTCGACGTGGCATGGACCTTGCATCCTGCCCGGGTCAGCGCCTGGGTCAGTACGGTTCGAATGGTGCGGTCGTCATCGGCGACGAGTACGGTGCCATCCATCGGGGGGTCTCCTTATGTGTCGCGCCCGGAACCCGGCTTGGGGGCGAGCGGAAGGGAAATGCGAAAGACGGTGCGTCCGGGCACCGATTTGACGGAAATCCAGCCACCGTGATCCGAGACGATCTTGGCGGTCAGCGCGAGGCCCAGCCCGGTGCCGTTCTCGCGCCCTGAAACGAAGGGATCGAACACGTCATCGGCGATATCGGGTGGCAGCCCCGGCCCGTCGTCGATCACCTCGATCTGCAGGGGCAGGCTTTCGCCGCTGCCATCGGACCGGCGCAAGCGGAAGGAGTGTTCATAAAACGTGTGCAGCGTGATCCTGCCACCGGATTTGCCCGCCGCCTCGGCCGCGTTCTTGAGCAGGTTCTGCATCACCTGCAAAAGCTGGTCGGGATCGCCCCAGGCCAGGGGGAGCGAGGGGTCGTATTCCTCGATGATCTGCATATGCGCGCCGAAGCCCAGCAGGGCCGAACGCCGTGCCCGGTCGAGCACATCATGGATATTGACCGGCTGGAAATCCGGCACGGTCAGGTTGCCGAATTGCTCGACCTGCTCCAGAAGCTTCACGATCCGCCGCGACTCGCTCACGATTAAATCTGTCAGTTCAAGATCTTCCGGCCCGAGGTTCATGCTCAAGAGCTGGGCCGCGCCGGTGATTCCGGCCAACGGGTTCTTGATCTCGTGGGCGAGCATTTCGGCCATGCCGATCGCCGATTTCGCCGCCGATTTCACTGAAAAGCTCTGTGTCATGCGCCCGGCCAGTTCGCGCGGGGAGATCAGGAACAGCATCATGCCGCCTTCCCCTTCCAATCGTGGCTGCATCGGCGCGATCTGGATGTTGCAATGCAGCGGCGCGCGCTCGCCGGTGCCCACATCCACGTCGTTGACAAATAGCGGCGTGGCGTTGCGGCGCGCGCGCTCGAACGCTTCTTCCAGCGGTGCGTCGATCATGACCCGGTCCCAGATCGGCTGCCCCCTCAGGGCGCGCGCGGAACTCATAAGGAAGCCTTCGGCCGCCGGGTTGACATCGACGATCATGTCATCTGCCCCGACCACCACCGCCGGAACCGGAAGCGACACCCAGATCGCATCATCAGTGACCGGTTTGCTCATGCTGCCGCCCTCTCTCCGTGATGGATCATTGTCGGGATAAGGCGCACCACCCTGGCCGGATCGCGGCAGGTCAGCACCTCGCGTCGCAGCGGCGGCGGCGTGCCTGCCCGGTCCATGTACCAGCCGAGGTGCTTGCGCGCGACACGCAGGCCCAGTTCGGCACCGTAGAAGGTAAGCATTGCATCGTAATGCTTGGAAATCATGTCACAAAGTGCCTCACCCCTCGGAATCTCCGGGGCCTTTGCGCCATAAAGATGATGCGCAACTTCGGCCAGTATCCAGGGCCGCCCCTGCGCGCCGCGCCCGATCATCACCCCATCGGCCTGTGATTGCGCCAGCGCAGCGCGCGCCTTGTCCGTATCCACGATGTCCCCGTTGGCAATCACCGGGATCGAGACTGCCGACTTCACCGCCCGGATCGCCGCCCAATCGGCCCGCCCCTTGTAGAACTGGCAACGGGTCCGCCCATGGATCACCACCCGGCGCACGCCCGCGCTCTCGGCCCGGCGGGCAAGATCGGGGGCGTTGCGCGCCTCGTCATCCCAGCCCAGCCGCGTCTTGAGCGTCACCGGAACATCGACCGCGCCCACAACCGCCTCAATCAGGCCCAGGGCGTGGTCAAGATCGCGCATCAGCGCCGAACCGGAGAGGCCACCGGTGACCTTCTTGGCCGGGCAGCCCATGTTGATGTCGATCACCCGCGCGCCCATATCGGCCACCTGCCGGGCGGCCTCGGCCATCGCGCCGGGGTCGCGCCCCGCGATCTGGACGGCCGTATTCTCGATCCCGGCGCCCAGCTCGGCCTTTTCACGGGTTCCGGGCCGCGCGGTCAGGAACTCGCCACTCGCGATCATTTCCGAAACGACCAGCCCGGCGCCGAAGCGACTCACGAGATTGCGAAACGGCAGATCGGTGATTCCCGCCAACGGGGCCAGCGCCACGGGCGGGTCGAATGCGATATCATACCGGGCCAGAGTCAAGCGATTAATCCTTGTGCAGTGAGTCTCACCTAAGGCGCTTCTGACGAAATCACAACGAAACAGCGGCTTGAAATCGGACGAAGCGCGGTCAGCGCCTAAATTTTAAGCAAGTTCGGGCCGATCATGACAATTGCCCTTTCATTGATCTGGCCCTATCCCCTCTGACATGAAGATCGCCGCCCTCATCGTCGCCGCCGGCCGCGGCACACGCGCCGGCCCCGGTGCGCCCAAGCAGTGGCGCCCGCTGGCCGGGCAACGGGTGATCGACTGGACGTTGGCCCGGTTTCAGGCGGCACCAGAGGTCGGCCGAATCATGCTGGTACTCCACCCCGACGATATCGGGGCGTTCCCGCCCGCCCGAAACATCGAGGTGACGGCCGGTGGCGCCAGCCGCGCCGCCTCGGTGCGGGCCGGGCTCGAGGCGCTGGCCGCCGATCCCCCCGATCTCGTCCTCATTCACGATGTTGCACGGCCCTGCCTGCCCCAAACCGTCATCGACGCAGTGATCACGGCGCTCGCCATCGGCCCGGGCGCCGCCCCGGCCCTGCCCGTCACCGATGCGCTCTGGCAGGGCACCGATGGCCGCGTCACCGGCACGCGTGACCGCGCCGGCCTCTACCGCGCCCAGACGCCGCAGGGCTTTCGCTTCGCCGCGATCCTCGCCGCCCACCGTGCCCATGCGGGCAAGGCCGCCGACGACGTGGAAATCGCCCGTGCCGCGGGGCTTGAGGTCAGGATCGTTCCGGGGCATGAGGACAACCTCAAGATCACTCACGCAGAGGATTTCGCGCGGGCCGAACGCATCCTTGGAGGGCAGATGGATATCCGGCTGGGCCATGGCTATGACGTGCACCGTTTCGGGCCGGGCGATCACGTGATGCTCTGCGGCATCGCCGTGCCGCATGATCGCGGCCTGCAAGGCCATTCCGACGCCGATGTGGGCCTGCATGCGATCACCGACGCGATCTACGGCGCGTTGGCCATGGGCGATATCGGGCGACACTTCCCGCCCTGCGACCCGCAATGGAAGGGTGCCGAAAGCCATGTGTTCCTGCGCCACGCCGCCGAACTGGCCCGCGAACAGGGTTTCACCCTTTCCAACATCGACTGCACGCTCATCTGCGAACGCCCCAGGGTCGGCCCACACGCCGCCACGATGCAGGCCCGCATGGCGGATATCCTCGGCATTGACCCCGCCCGCGTCTCGGTCAAGGCCACCACGTCCGAGCGTCTCGGCTTTACCGGCCGCGAGGAAGGCATCGCCGCGATGGCCACCGCCGCGCTCGTCAAACCATGACCCCGCCCCGCTCTTCATCTTGCCGCAAATACTCCGGGGAGTGTGAGGGGCTGGCCCCTCACGAACCCCAACAGACGCGAGACCTCACAGCATGACGCGCCTCATCGCCACTTTCTTCTACATCGGCTATCTCAAACCCTTTTCCGGCACGTGGGGCTCGGCGGCGGCTGTCATCGCCGCCTTTGTCCTCCATCTTGTCGGCGGCTGGCTGCTGGTTGCCCTGCTCGTTCCCGTCGCGATCCTCGCCGGATGGTGGGCCACCGCCGAAGAGACCCGGGGCAAGCCCGATCACGACCCCTCCGAGATCGTCATCGACGAGGTCGCGGGCCAGTGGATCGCGCTCCTGCCGGTGCTGATCGGGGCATCCCACGCGGGCTATTCCGGCTGGGATGCGCTGGCGCTCTGGCCCGGCTGGCTCACGGCATTCGTGGCCTTCCGGTTCTTCGACATCCTCAAACCCGGCCCGATCGGCTGGGCCGATCGTCAGAACGGACCGGTTGGTGTCATGCTCGACGATATCCTCGCCGGGATTGCCGCTGCGTTCATCGTGGGCTTGGCGGCATTCGTCTCGCATGGCATTCTGGGCGCATGACCGCCGCTCATGTTCTTGACGCCGCCCGCGCGCACGGGCTGATGATCGTCACCGCCGAAAGCTGCACCGGCGGCATGGTCGCCGCCGCACTCACCGATATCGCCGGAAGCTCGGACGTGTTCGAGCGCGGATTCGTCACCTATTCCAACGCCGCCAAGCAGGAGATGCTGGGCGTGCGCTCCGAGGCGCTCGCGCAGTTCGGCGCGGTCTCTGAGGAGGTCGCCCGCGAAATGGCCGAAGGTGCGCTCGCCCGTTCAGATGCGCAACTGGCCGTCTCTATTACCGGCATCGCCGGTCCCGGCGGGTCCGAGTTCAAGCCCGAGGGCCTAGTCTGTTTCGGCTTCGCACGCTCTGGCCACGCAACACGGTGTGAAACCCAGGAATTCGGCCCCCGCGGACGCGACTGGGTGCGCAAGGCCGCGCGCGATCACGCGCTTTTCATGCTTCTGTCGGCGCTGGGTTGAACGCCGGTCACGTCACGACCCGGGCGGCACTTCCTTGAGATAGGCAGCAATCGCGCTCAGATCGTCCTCGGGAAGATTGGCGAGGTTCTTGATCACGTCGGTCATGTGTCCGCCCGCAACATCATATTCCGGCGTGAACCCGGTCGCGAGATACCCTGCGATATCGCTCTCGGACCAGTCGAGCTCGTCCGGGGTGATCGCGGGCACGCGGCCCTTGCCATCCGGGCTGGGCGCCCCTTGAAGCCAGCGGTCGTAATCCAGCCCGCCAAGCGCGTTGCGCGGGGTGTGACACTCGCCGCAATGCCCCAGCGCCTCGACAAGGTAGCGCCCGCGTTCAAGCGTCTCGCCCCTGACCGGCACGATCCAGTCGTCATGGGTGAAGAACATTTTCCATCCCCCCAGGCTGCGCCGGATGTTGAACGGAAAGGCCACGTCATGCGCCTCGTCGGGCGTGTCGCTTTCGGGCAATGTCATCAGGTAGGCGTGCAGATCGGCCACGTCATCCAGCGTTGCCCGCGCGTAGGAGGCATAGGGAAAGGCCGGATAGTAATGCGTGCCACCGGGTGCGGTGCCGTGCAGCATGGCGTTGGCAAGGTCCGTGACCGACCAGTCGCCGATGCCATGTTCCGAATCGGGCGAAATGTTGGGGGCGTGGAACGTACCGAACGGTGACGGAAAGGCCATGCCGCCCGAGAGCACGCGCCGCTCTTCGTCCTCGGCATCGGGAGCGGCGTGACAGCCGGCGCACCCGGCCGCCCAGAATACCGTTTCGCCGCGCTCCGCATCTGGCGAAAGCTCGGCGACACGCGACGCATCAATCTGTGTCGGGCGCGTCACGACCCACATGGCACCCGCAGCCACAAGAGCGACAATAACAATGTATCTCAACACATTATACATGAAACCTCACGCGGAATCGGGGGGCGTGGCAGCCCCCCTTTTTCCGACGGTTTCGGCAAGATCGGTCACTCGTCCGACTGGCGATAGGCCTTGTGGCAATCGCCACAGCTCGAGCCAACCGGGCCGATAGCACCGCGCAGCGCGTCAAGCCCATCGCCGGCCGCCGCCTCCATTGCGGTTGTCGCTTCGACAAGGTCCATGGCCTTTGCGCCGATATCGCTGCCCTCGTCCCAGATGTCCGGTAGAGCCTCGGTCTCGTCGCTGCCAAGCTCGAGCGTGCTCGACCCTTCAGGCCAGTAGCGCGATTGATCGACTTTTGCGAGCGCCGCGAGATTGCCCGCCGCCGCGCTGGCGGTCTTGGCATCATAGTCGATGTCGCCCTTGGCCATGCCGCCCAGAAGCCCGATGTTGAAGGCGTAGAGCTTCATATGCGCCTGGCGGGCATCGACCGCCGCCTTTATGGCGCGATCATCCTGCGCAAATGTGGTGCTGGCCACGGCCCCGGCCAGAACCAGCGCGCTCAATCCGGCGAATGTCTTCTTCATGTCTAGACCTCCCAGTCTGCAATCTTGAATTATGAACAGTATACGGCACCAAGCCAATGCGCGAAGCCGCATTTTTGCAAGTCCCGCTGTGCGGCACTGAACAGCATCTCGCGCAAACGTGATAGGCGTATGACAGGATCATTGCATTCGCGGCACCCGCGGCGGACGCGGATCGAGGGTCAGGAAATCCGGCCAGCCGATGATATACTCGACCCCCGCGATCACCAGCCCGACAAGGATGACACCGAAAACCAGCTTGACCTTCCACATCGGCGGTGGGTGACGCGCCCACCGCGACATCCGCAGGAAGAGGCGCGGCGGGATCATGCAAGCGCGTCTTCATCGGTGAAACGCACCTTGCCGATATAGGGAAGGTTGCGGTTGCGCTGCGCAAAGTCGATTCCATAGCCCACGACGAACTCATCTGGAATCTCGAACCCGATCCAGTCGGCGCGCACCCCCGTCTCGCGGCGCGTGGGCTTGTCGAGAAGTGCGATCGTCTTGAGTTTTGCCGGGTGACGACTGCCCAGCAGATGAAGCACGTGATCGAGCGTGAAACCGGTGTCCACGATATCCTCGACCACCAGAACGTCGCGGCCCTCGATCTGGCCGCGCAGGTCCTTGAGGATGCGCACCTCGCGACTCGATTCCATCCCGTCTCCATAAGATGACGCCTCGAGGAAATCGACCTCCACCGGCAGGTCGAGCTCGCGCACGAGGTCGGCGATAAAGACGAACGAGCCGCGCAAGAGCCCCACCACGACGAGCTTGTCGGTGTCGTCAAACTCGGCCCGGATCTCGCGGGCCAGCGCCTCGATGCGGGCCGCGATGGACTTGGCCGAGATCATTTCGTCGATCACATAAGGACGTTGCGGCATGTTACCCCCTTGAATCCCGGCCCCATTAATACGAAACCGGCCCCCAGTGTCACGCGATTTGGACAGCGAAATGCCGACCCATTCGGAAACACGGGTGTTGCCCTACACCGCCCGCCAGATGTTCGACCTGGTGGCCGACGTGGCCGCCTATCCGCAGTTCCTGCCATGGTGCGCGGCCGCCCGGGTGCGCTCGGTCACGCCCATGCCGGATGGCGGCGACGAGATGCTGGCCGACCTGGTGATCTCCTTCAAGGTGTTCCGTGAACGGTTCGGCAGCCGGGTGCGGCTC
This sequence comes from Aquicoccus sp., assembly GCF_041686535.1. Lineage (NCBI taxonomy): Bacteria > Pseudomonadati > Pseudomonadota > Alphaproteobacteria > Rhodobacterales > Paracoccaceae > Aquicoccus > Aquicoccus sp. Next base: position 12,679 of record NZ_JAWLDS010000065.1, read on the forward strand.
TACCGCGACGATGAGCGGATCGAGACCGAGTATCTCGACGGGCCCTTTCGCTACATGCACTCGACATGGAATTTCCGCGATGTCGGAGAATCCCGGTGCGAGGTGTCATTCTTCGTCGATTTCGAGTTTCGCAACTTCATGCTGCAAAAGGCGATCGGGCTTGTCTTCAACGAGGCGATGCAACGGATCGTTCGGGCCTTCGAGGCGCGCGCACAGGCGCTTTACGGTTCGACCTGAGGCATGGTCGCGGACCTTTTTCGGGTCTTTTCGGCAAGATGAACGGGATGGGGGCTTTCCCTCATTGGGTCGGGTGATACGGTGAAGGCGCCGAACCGGGAGGGTAAAATGGCGGTATCGGAAGAGCTTGCGGCATTTGCGCTGACCCCCTGCGACGCGCCGGAGACGGCGCGCGCGGTGGCGCGCTTGTCGCTGATCGACTGGATGGCGGTGGGCATTGCCGGCGCGGATGAGCCGGTGGCAGGCGTGATGCGGTCCATGGCACGCGAGGAAGGCGGCGCGGCTCAGGCCGGGCTGATCGGCGGGGGCCGGGCACCGGCGCGCATGGCCGCAATGGTAAACGGCACGATTTCCCACGCGCTCGATTACGATGATACGCATTTCGCCCATATCGGGCATCCGTCGGTTGGCGTGATCCCGGCGGCGCTGGCCGTGGCCGAGCATCTGGGCCGGTCCGGGGCCGAAATGCAGGAAGCCGCGCTGATCGGGATGGAGGCTTCGATCCGGTTCGGGGTCTGGCTGGGACGCGGGCATTACCAGGTCGGCTATCACCAGACCGCGACGGCGGGCGCGGTGGGCGCCACTGTCGCGGCGGGGCGGCTGATGGGGTTGACGCAGGCACAGATGGAGACCGCGCTTGGTCTGCTTGCAACGCGGGCCAGCGGACTGAAATCGCAATTCGGCACCATGGGCAAGCCGTTCAACGCGGGGCTTTCCGCGGCCAACGGCGTCGAGGCGGCGATGCTGGCACGGCTGGGGATCGAGGCACGGCTCGGCGCGCTCGAAGGGCCGCTCGGGTTCGGGCCCACACATCACGGCGCGGCCGATGCCACGGCCCTTGACGGGCTCGGCGCTGACTGGATGCTCGAAACCGTCAGTCACAAGTTCCATGCCTGCTGCCACGGGCTGCATGCCGCGCTCGAAGCTGCCGCGGCGATCGAGACCTCGCCGGACGACATCGCGGCGATCCGGGTGGCGACCCACCCACGCTGGATGAGCGTGTGCAACCAGCCCGCGCCCGAAACCGGGCTGGGGGCCAAGTTTTCCTATGCCACCGTCCTGCCCATGCATTTCCTGGGCCATGACACCGCGCGACTGGACAGCTACACCGATGCGCTCTGCGCCGATCCGACGCTCGCGGCGCTGCGCGCGTTGGTCGATGTCCGCGCGGATGACGCCCTGAGCGAGATGCAGGCGCGGCTCGAGGTCGAAATGCGTTCGGGCGAGGTGCAGGCCCGGATTCACGATCTCGATGCGCGCTTGCCGCTCGACCAGAGTGCCGCGAAGATCATGGCCAAGGCCAACGCACTTCTGGGCGCGGAACGGGCCGCCCGCGTCGGGCGTGCAATCGAGACGGCCGCGCCCCCGGCCGAACTCTCCCGCGAGATTGCACTCTGAGAACGCGCACCTTGCGGGGCGATCATCGCGCCCATGCTCCGCGCCGGCGGTCCTAGGCCTCTGCCAGCTTCTTCAGCCGGTTCTCGCGCAGTTTCGCGAAATCGTCGCCCGCGTGATAGGACGAGCGCGTGAGCGGCGTGGCCGAGACCATGAGGAATCCCTTGCCATAGGCCGATTTCTCGTAGGCCGCGAACTCGTCGGGATGCACGAAACGATCCACCGCGTGGTGCTTGGGCGTGGGTTGCAGATATTGGCCTATGGTCAGGAAATCGACATCCGCCGCGCGCATGTCGTCCATGACCTGCAACACCCCCTGCCGGTCCTCGCCGAGGCCCACCATGATCCCCGACTTGGTGAACATCGTCGGGTCGAGTTCCTTGACGCGCTGCAGCAGCCGCAGGGAATGGAAATACCGCGCCCCGGGCCGCACGCTGGGATAAAGCCCCGGCACGGTTTCAAGGTTGTGATTGAACACGTCCGGCTTTGCCGCGACCACGGTTTCAAGAACCGAAGGATCGCATTTGAGGAAATCGGGCGTCAGGATCTCGATCGTGGTGCCCGGCGACTGGTGACGCACCGCGCGGATGGTCTGCGCGAAATGCTCGGCGCCGCCATCCTCGAGGTCATCACGGTCCACGCTGGTGATCACCACGTGGTTGAGCCCGAGCGTCCTGACCGCATGGGCCACCCGTCCCGGCTCGAAGGCATCAAGCGCGTCGGGCCGCCCGGTCGCCACGTTGCAGAAGCTGCACCCGCGGGTGCAGACCTCGCCCATGATCATCATCGTGGCGTGGCCCTGGCTCCAGCATTCGCCCGCATTGGGGCATCCGGCTTCTTCGCAGACCGTGACCAGCTTGTTCTCGCGCATGATCCGGTGGGTTTCGGCATAACCCTTGCCCGACGGGGCCTTGACCCGGATCCAGCTGGGCTTTTTCGGTTGGGTCCGGTCCGGACGGTGGGCCTTTTCCGGGTGGCGTTGGTCGGGCAGTTTCAGATCGCGCATGGGCCGGGTCCTTTTGGGGCGGCGGTCATTGATTTCCCTGCCCTTATACGCCTCTGCGGCCCCGTCTGCCACCCGAGTTTCACGCAAACCCGGCATGGATCGTCCGGTGCCCTGCCCCTCGCCCGCGCCGATCTCGCATCTTGCCAAACCGGCCACGAACGGGCAGCACGAGGCAGGAAAGATCCGGCAAGGCAATGGCATACAGGGGACAGCCATGACCCAGCATCCCGGCAAGACCGGCAATCACACGCTCGCGCGGGGCCACATGCGCGAATATCTCAAGCAGATCACCTATGGCGGCAATGACGGGATCGTGACGACCTTTGCGATCGTTGCGGGCTTTGCCGGGGCCATGGCCGAGGGCGTGGCCGAGATCGGTGCGCTGGCGGTCCTGGTCTTTGGCTTCGCCAACCTCTTTGCCGACGCGGTCAGCATGGGGCTGGGCGAGTTTCTCTCGACCCGCTCCTCGCATGACCTCTACCGCGCCCGGTGGCGCGCCGAACTTGACGAGATCGCGGGCGATCCGACCCGCGAAACCGATGCGCTTGCCCGGCTGCTGGAGCGCCGGGGCCTGTCACCGACCGACGCGGCCGAGGCCAGTGCCGTTTTCCGCCGCAACCCGCAGATGCTGGCCGACCTGATGATCACCTATGGCTATGGCATGACCGACCCGCGGGGCCACAGCCCCGCGCTCATGGGGCTGGTCACGTTCTCGAGCTTCGTGGTCTTCGGTCTGGCGCCGCTGCTGCCCTACCTTTTGATGCCGCCCGAACCGGCCGCGTTCACCTGGTCGCTGATCACCAGCGCCTTGGCGCTTGCCGCGCTCGGGGGGCTGCGCTGGCGGGCGACTGGGCAACAGGCGCTGCGTGCCCTTGGCGAAACCTTTGCGGTGGGGGCGACCTGCGGGGCGGTGGCCTATGCCGTGGGCTGGATCGTGGGCGGCTGAACGGCCCATGTCAGCCGATCATGCCCGCCGCATCCCCCAGCCCGGCATAGTGCCGCTTGAGCCGTTGCAGTGCGATGCGCAGCACGATCTTGCCCGACCGCGCGCTCCAGCCCATTGCCTTCTCGGCCTGTTCCAGGCCCTCGAGATGACAGCAACAGCGCAGCGCAACATCACCCAGTCCCGGGCCCAGCTCGCGCAGGGCTGCCTCGACGCGGGCGCGGGCGGCACTCGATCCGCCCATTGCATCGGCTCCTGCGGCGGGCCTGCCACCGTCGATCGCTCCGGTCAGCACATGGTCCCAGTTGCCGCGCACCCGGGGGTCCATCTGGGCCAGTTCGAAATCCTCGCGAAGCCGTTCTCCGGCGGCCACGAGATCGGCAGCCAGAAACGGCACGCCGTCGCGGTCACGCCGCCGCGCCAACGCCGCCATCGGTGAATCCCCCGGGGCGAAACGCGGCGCCTTGCGCTCCGCACCCTGCCCCGCGGGCGTCAGACCGGGCACGTCGAAGCCGTTTTGTGCCTCGGCAAATCCCTGCGCCGCCCCGCGTGCCGCGTTCTCCTGTGCGGCCAGCATCTGGCCAAGTGCCGTGCGCCCGGCCTGCGTGATCCGATAGCGCGCGACCCGCCCCGGTTCGACACAGGCGATCCAGTCCTTGACCGCCAGCGCCTGGGCTACCGCGCGTTCGACGACCGCGGTGCGCGTTGTGCCGCCGCCGGTCGTGTCGCGCACCACGACGGCCTTGTCCATCTCGGGCGCCACCGCCAGGACGGCCCCCGACTCGCACAATCGGCGCAACACGCGTCGCGCCTCGATCTCGAAGGTATCATCGTCCGGGCTGGCCGCGATGGGCTTCTCTTGCAGGGTCATGTCACTTGGCTCCTTGACTTCGCGACGTCGGACCTCGCGAGGGACCAGCCGGGCCAACCGGATCAGCGCCTCGTCGATCAGGATATCGTCGCGCAAAATTTCCCAGCGGCGAACCTGACGCAGGACGGTCGAAGGATGTCGCGACACCGACCGGGCAATCGCCCGGATCGACAGGCCGCATTCGGTATGGACCAGGTAATGGCGCGCCGCTTCCGGCACCCACCCGGGCATGCCATTCCGGCCCCGCACAGTCGCATGTCCAAACATCTGCCTTCCCTTGTCCCCGGTTTTTCTGCGCCATGTTTTATCCACAGGGTTATCCACAACCTAAGGATGCATTTGTTACGGATTGGTTAACAAAATCTGCTTTGAGAAGAATTGTTGAAAAATGATAAACAGTTCTGACCCCGCCGTGCGCCGCCTGCCGAGAGCACGCAACACCCGTTCAGCCTGTGTCATGGGTATTGCGTTCAACCATGACGAGGATAGCCATGACAAATCTCCCAAGCGTGATCGACCGTCTCGAACGCCCCAGGCTGCTGATCCAGGCCGCCCGTGCAGGGGCCATGGAATATTGCCGCACGGCCCATCTGCGCCGTGTGCTCGGCCCGGGCCAGGCGCCACCAACCGACACCGCCCTGCGCCGCCTGATGGAGATCGAATCCGACCTCAACGATCAGCGCGTCGCGGGCTATGCGGGCTATTCCATCGTGCGCCACGTCGATGTGCTGATCGCTTTGCTGGCCGAGGCGCGCATGGCGCGGCATTGCAACCCCGTCGCGGCAACGGATGCGCCCACGCTTACTCCGGCCGAATGATTGCCCGCGACAGGCCCGATGAAAAAGACGGGCCACGCCGGACAAGACCCTTACCAGATGTGTTGAAGTTCTCTTTGATCATTCGGCGCGGACGCAATGATGCCAAATTTCACCGCAGCGGCTTCATGAGAAGAACCCAGCTTTCGATATCGGTTGCCCAATCATCCTTCACGCAAGGAAGATTGTCAGTCTCTTCATAGCCATGACGTTTGTAGAGCCGACGTGCGCCGATGTTGTTGCCGGCGACGATGACGCTCATCTGGCGCAAGCCTTCAGACCGACCGATATCTTCCGCGACTCCGAGAAGTCGAGACCCGATTCCCTGGCCACGATGCTCCGGGTAACAGGCCAGCACATTGACATACCAACTGTCGAGCGCCCGGTTCTCCAATTCCTGAA
>NZ_JAWLDS010000066.1:0-18206 GCF_041686535.1 Aquicoccus sp.
TTGCGCGCGCACCCGGCTGCGGATGGATTTGGGCACCAATGCCCGGCGCAGGGCGGTCGCGACCGGGTTGTCGATCAGCAGACCCTGCAGGGGCAGCCGTCGCACCCGGCTGGCCGACACGTTCTGCGCGGGCAGATCGTGGATCCAGGCCGCATCTTCGGGCAGGCCCAGAAAGGCGCCGATGCGGCGGAATTCGGCCTCGGGATCCGCGTTGAGCTGCTCGAGGCTGGTCAGCAGGATCCGGTCCGCGCCGTAAGCCTCGACATAAGGGGCGATCTGCATGCCGTAGCAGCCATAATCCGCGATCTCGGGGGTCCGGCGGAACGTCTCGGTGGCGTCGGGGCCGAACTCGCCTTCGCTCCAGCCGTGGATGTAATGCGAGATGGCGCGCACGATCGGATCGCGGATCATGTAGACCAGGCGCGGCGCGGTCAGGATGCTGCGCATCCGGTCGAGCGTTTCGGGATAGCTGGGCAGCTTGGTGTAATGCGTGCTTGCCTCGCCCTTCAGATCGTCCGGCGCAGCGGCCGAGAACAACGCTTCATACCAGGCCTGCCCCTTTGCAAACACCGGGTCGTCGGAAAAGTAATTGGGTTCCTTCGGCGTGGTCATGAACACGCCGGGTTGCTGCGCCAGCTGCGCCTGCAGGGTCGAGGTGCCGCATTTCATCGCGCCGATGATGAGAAAATCGGGCAGCGCCATGTCACGCCTCCGGAGCCCGGTGCGGGCTCAGGGGCTGCAGCGTGCCGGTCCAGATATCGCGCGCCTCGGCCTCGATCGCGGGGGGCACGTCGCGCCCGGTCAGACGGCGCAATTGCGCGATTCCCCGGCCCGCGGTCCACATGAGATTGGCCAGCACCGGACCCGTCGGGCCATGCGCCTGCCGGAAGAACCGCGTGCGCGAGCTGTAGAAATAGGGCGGCAGCCGGTGGCGGGCCTTTTCCAGCGCCTTGACCGGCCCGCTGCCGCCGCGGAAATGCACCGCCACGGCGCGCGGCTCCTGGACGATGCCCCATCCGGCGCGTCGCGCCCGCAGGCAATACTCGGCATCCTCGAAATAGAGGAAATACCCCTCGTCCATCGGGCCGATTTCGGCTGTCATGCGCGCGCGCAGAAGGATGCAGGCAAAGCTGGCCCATTCGATCGCGGCCGGGTCTGCGGGCGGTTGCAGGGCCACGACATGGCGCTGGAACAGACGCGTGACGGGGCCGCTATTCGCGCCGCGGATCAGCTCGCTCCGGGGTGAGTGGAACCGGAAGCAGTTGACCTGCACCGCGCCCTCCTCGGTCTCGATCTGCGGGACGATGAGGCCGGCCTGCGGGTTGGCCTCCGCGGCAGACAGAACCGTGCGCAAGAAGCCCGGCCGCAGCAGCGCATCGGAATTGAGCAGAAGGTAGTGATCCGCCGCGACGGCCGTCATGCCTTGGTTATGTCCGCCCGAGAACCCGGTATTGCTGGCCGATCGGACCAGCGTGACGGGCGTGCCGGCCGGCTGTTCGGCGATCCAGCCGGCAATGTGGTCTGCAGAACCATCCCCGGATGCATTGTCCACCACGACCACATGGGCGTCCAGATCGCCGATATCCGACAGGACCGAGCGCACGCAATCGACCGTCATCGAGGCGGTGCGGTAATTGATGATCGAAATCGCGATCCGGCGGGTCATCTGGTGGCATGTCCCTTGCGGTAAACGCGTTTGACCTGCCGCGTATAGGGGTTTTGCGCCGGTGTCGAGACAGAGGGCGCGGCGGGCTGCGGGTCCCCGGGCATCTCGGGCGGGTCGCCGCGGCGATATCCCACATCCGCCGGCGCCACCTCGACGTTCTGGTCCTGCGTCCGGGCCGCCGCCTGCAGCTCCAGCCGCCCCCAGAGCGCACCGGCCAGAAGCCAGGTCAGCGGCGTGTTGGAGCTGTTGGGGATCAGATCCACCAGGTTGGCGGCCAGGACGATGGCCAGCGCCGAGGTTTCCATCCCGATCTCGTAGCGGCGACGATGGAGCAGCAAGAGAAGGATCGGGGCGGTCAGCAGGCCGAAGCGGGCCACATATCCCACCCAGCCATTGGTGCCGAGCGTGATGATCCATTCCCCGTCCGTCACCGATATGTTGCGCCCTCTGTCGTCGTAGACGCGCTGCCGGCCCCAGCCCCCCCAGCCGAAGAGCGGCCGCTCGGATGCCTTGTCGAGCAGCTGTTCCTCATGGTCGAGACGGAACTGGAACGAGGCCGCACGGCTCGGATCCACGCTTTCGGCGAGTCGCAGGACCCGCTCATAGGGTACGATCTGCCCGGTCCGGGCCACGGGATAGGCCAGGATCAGTCCGCAGATGATCGCCGCGACCAGCAACTGGCCCCGGATGCCGGCGAAGAGGATCACCGGCAGAAGGGCGACCGCGATGAACAGGGCCCCCAGGTTGTTCGAGACGGCAAGCGTTGCAAAAAGCCAGATTGCCCCGAAGGTCCAGAGTTTCCGGCGCGGCGGATCGAGCCGCGCCAAGGCGATGATCGCCAGCACGCTCAGGGCCAGGAAAATGCCCAGAACGAGACCATGCTTCATGAACACGACCGGGCGCCAGCCGCCAGCCCGCATATGCTGCAACCAGTCATGTGGAAAAAAGCCGTAGACCCAGTTGCTCAGCTGTGGCGACATCCGAAGCTCGAACAGCACCAGCAGGGAATAGCCAAGCGCGGCGATGCACAACACCTGCAGGATCAGCCTTTGCGCGGCCGCATCCGCGAGATAGCGCCGCGCCAGCAGCAATGGCAGGATCATGATGAGGGCATCGGAGGCCATCGAGCCCGCGTCATAAAGGGATGTCCCCGGTCGGACGGTCGGACCGTAGCGCAGCGTGTCCGTATTGGTCAGGGCGGTCATCACGGCCCCGGCCGGGATGACGATGAGCAGCGCCAGGGCGAGCGGGTGACGCGGGATCAGGCCCTCGGGACGCGTCCCGGAGGTGTCGCGGCCGGCCAGGATCAGCGCCAGGACAAGCGCCGTCAGGGCAGGGATCGAATGCTTGTCGAAGCTTGGCAGCACCGGGATATTGAGCCCGCCCCGGTCCGGCAGAAGAAGAAACCCGCCGATGAGGGTGACCAGCACGGCCAGCGGCAGGCGCAGCTTGCGAAAGAGCACAAGACCGATGACGGGCCAGCTGAAGAGGGCGAAAAGCGGGGGTATCATCGCTCAGGCGGACCTTGTCACGGTGTGGGAGCTGTCACGCGAAAGGGCGGGGCGTTGCATCGATCCATGGTCGCGCCCTGCGTGATCCGATGCGTTTGCGGTAACCGGCACATGTCCGGGCCTCGGGAGTGACATGTCGATTCAAACGGCAAGGGCCAAGCCTTCCATATCCAACCCATGAAACACCCTATCACAGGATTGGAGGGGGAAAACCCTCGGGTGCAAGGGAGGGTCCGGGCAGATGTCCCGGCAGGCCCGGTCCGTGCCGCGGATTGTCGGCGGCCTGTCAACCCGCGGCCCAAGCATCGGCGCGCTCGGCCTCGATCCGGGCGATCGTGCGTGCCTTGCCGCGCAGCAGGGCCGCGCGCTGATAGGCGCGGATGAAGGCGCGCAGTTCGGCATCCTCGTGTTGTGCCGCGCCGCGCCACCAGGCTCCGACATAGCCCTGCGCCATGGCCAGCCCACCCAGTACGTAAGGCGGCTCGGCCATGCGGAAAAGACAGGTCGCGGCATAGTAAAGCGGATCGGACCCCATGTACCATTGCCCGGCGCCATGACGGCGGCGCCCCTCCCAGATCGACAGATGCGAGGATCCCATGGGGCGCAGATGCTCGAAGTTGAGGTCCGGGTGATCCCAGCTCACGGCCCTCCAGCCCATCTGGCGGGCCTTGTGGCTGTCGATGGCGTCCCACATGACCCCCCGGACGAAACCCCCGATCGCCTTGAAACAGCTGCAGCGGTAGAATTTCGTCATGCCGACCGACATCTCGTCGCCGCGGCGCTCGGATATCAGCCGGCCGGCCCGCCGCACATAGGGCTTGCCCGAGCATGTGCCGATGCGCGGATCGGCCTCCATGCGCGCGATCAGGGTCTCGAAATAGCGCGGCGGCAGATCGAGATCGAGATCGAGCTTGCACAGATAGGTGAAATCCTCGAGCGCCACGGTGTCGAGCCCGGCATAGAACGCCTCGATCACGCCGGGGCCCACGACGCGGCGCCCGCGATCCTCGCGCCGGATCACGGTGATCCAGTCATGCCGCGCGGCATACTCGGCGAGAATCTCGGGGCTCGCGTCGGTCGAGCCGTCATCGACGATGATCCAGCGCGCCGGCCGCACCGTCTGGGCGATCACACTGTCGAGCGTCCGGCGCATATACGCCGCCTCGTCGCGCGCGGGCGAGACGATCAGGTAATCACGCGAGGGCGTCTGGCCGGTCATGATCGTTGTCCTGCCGCAAAGCCCGGGCATTGACAAGTCACCGCGTATCGCGGGGAAACCGCGCGCGCCAACCGTGACTACAGTTTCATCTTCTTGAAGATGGGTTCGGGAATATTGCGGATGATTGCCATGATGACCGCCCAGATGGGGCGCACATGGATCACGTTCTTCCTGCGCTCGACGGCGCGTGTGATGGCGCCGGCCACCTCATCCGGCTGGGCGGTCAGGCGGTCCGGCAGGTCCATGCCCTCGGTCATGCGCGTGGCCACGAATCCCGGCAGGACGGTCACGACATGCACGCCGCGCCCGGCAAGACGGTTGCGCAGGCCCGACAGGAACGCCGTGAACCCGGCCTTGGCCGATCCGTAGACATAGTTCGTGGCCCGGCCACGCTCGCCCGCCACCGAGCTGATGCCGACAAGGGTGCCGCTGCCGCGCGCCTCGAACCGGTTGGCGAGCACCGCAAGGATGCGGGCGGGGCCCTCGTAATTGCTGCGCATCACGCGGGCCGCCGCGTCCATGTCCGTCTCGTTCTCGCGCTGCGCGCCCATCAGGCCGACCGCGCAGACCGCTGTCTGCGGCAGTTCCGGCAGCCCCGCGACGAAGGCGTCATGAGTGTCCGGGGCCAACGCGTCGAACTCGTGCAGCGTGACGGGCACGGCGTGGCGCAGCTCGATATCGCTCTTGTCGTCAGCCAGCGTGTCGCTGTTGCGCGCGGCCAGCTGCACCGGATGACCGAGCGCGGCAAAGGCGCGGGCCACGGCCTGGCCGATATCCGATCGTGCGCCGAGGATGAGAACCGGGGATCTGGTCATAATTCGAGCCTTTCCGCCTGTGCCGACCGGAACCGCGCCGTGAGGCCGCGGGTGTCGCGCAGGGAGTGAAAATCATCGACGCGGCCATCCGAGGCGCGCAGCGTCGCGGCGCTCATCCGGCTGTCTTTCGCCAGGTAGAAGCGGCCGCCATGGTCGAGCGTGATCCGGTCCAGCCGCTCGAGCAGGGCGAGCGTCCCGGGATTGACTGGAAAGTCGAGCGCCAGCGTGTAGCCCTCCATCGGGAAGGAGAATGCGCTCTCCTGTTTGCCGAAGCGCTTGAGAACGGCAAGGAACGAGCCCGACCCGGCCCGGGCGATCTCGGCGAGCAGGGCCTCGAGCCCCGCCTCGGCGCGATCGAGCGGCAGGACGCACTGGAATTGCGCGAACCCCTTGCGCCCGTAGATGCGGTTCCAGCCGAGGATCGCGTCGAGCGGGTAGAAGTAGCTGTCCCAGTCTACCAGCCGCGGGCCGGTCTTGCGCGCGCCTTTCCAGTAATAGAGCGCGTTGAAGGCGCGCAGCGTGTAGGTGTTGAGCGTGACGGAGGGGAAGTCGAACGGGATGGTCCGCTTGCGCTTGGGTTTGACGGCGAATGGCGTGCCGGCGCGGTCCGGGGGCAGATCCGCGCGGCAGGCATGTTCGCCAAGCATCACCAGCGACCGGCCGAGCCGCGCCCCGGTGCCGAGGCAATCGATCCAGGCCACCGAATAGGTCGCGTCCTGCGCCGCCTCGAAGGCGGCCATCGCGGCCCGCAGGTTCGGCGCGGCACGGGTGGTCTGCCGGATCCACGCGGTCTCGACCGGGCGCAGCCGGATCGCAGCGCGCAGGATGATCCCCGTCAGGCCCATGCCGCCGAGCGTGTGATCGAAGAGCACCGGGTCGTCATCCCATGAACAGCGGCTGATCTCCCCATCGGGGCCCATGATCTCGACCCAGTCGACGCAAGACCGAAAGCTGCCATCCTTGTGATGGTTCTTGCCATGCACATCCGCGGCGATGGCGCCGCCGAGGGTGACGAACTTGGTGCCCGGCGAGACCATGGGAAACCAGCCGCGCGGCAGGAACGCGGCGATGATGTCGCCCAGCAGGACGCCCGCCTCGGCCACCAGCTGTCCGGTGGCCGGATCGAAGGCGATCATGTGGTCGAAATGGCGCATCCGGATGGTCGCATCGCGGTTTATGGCGCTGTCGCCATAGGCCCGGCCATTGCCGCGGGCGATGAGATGCGGCGCCGAGGCGACCAGCGCGCGCAGCGCGTCCACGCTGCGCGGCGCCAGCACACGCGCGTCCATCTGCGGATACCGGCCCCAGCCCGCGATCCTCATGTGGTTTCCGCCAGCCGGGGATCGGTGAACACGAACCGCCGGTCGAGATTGTATTTCACGACATAGCCAACGCTCAGCCCCAGGACGGCGCCGAGTTCGCGCATGAGATCGGTCTGCCAGATCAGCCAGAAGGCGGTTTCCGTGCCCCAGAAGATCGCCGTGGTGACGACCCCCATGGCGGTATAGAGCGAGAACTTGCGACCGTGGCTTTTCACGCCGGTCTCGACGTCCAGAAAGATCCAGCGCTTGTCGAGCAGGTACTTGGTGACGAGCCCGACGATGGTGCCCGCGCCGACGGCCAGGGCGAAATGGCCCCCGGTATCCCCCAGCTGCAGAACGAGGCGTTGCGCGGCAAGGTTGGCCACCGTGGCGATGACGGCAAAGGCCGCGTAACGCAGGACGAGCGTCCGAAAGGTCATGCCACCGCCCCGGCCACGACAAAGCCCAGGATGATCACGAAACAGACCCGGCTGATGCGATCGCGGGCCGCGTAGACGACCGGATCATCATGCATCTGCCCGCGATGCGTGATCAGCACGGTGCGGGTGATCCAGTAGAGCAGGACGGCGCAGACCCCCCAGAGCGCCTCTGGTCGCGGGTAGAGGGTCATGACCGCGGGCGTGTTCACGTAAAGCGTCATCACCAGCACCGAGACATAGCCGGCCCCGATCGCCACCATCGAGATGATCGGCAGATCGTCGACATGATAGCCCCGGCCGCTGGCCTCGAGATTGCCGCGCGCGGCGCTGTCGATCAGCTCGGCCTGGCGCTTGACCGCCGCCAGAGACAGGAAGAAAAACACCGAAAAGGCCAGCAGCCAGACCGACAGCGGAAGGCCGGTGGCCACGCCGCCGGCGACGATCCGGATCGTGTAGAGCCCCGCCAGCACGCAGATATCGACCACGATCCGGCGCTTGAGATGCAGCGAATAGGCGGTGGTCAGCAGGTAATATCCCAGCATGACCAGCAGGAACTCCCCGCCGATGACGGTGGCGAAGAGCGCCCCGATGACAAGCAGCCCTGCCGCCATCCAGGTGCCATGCGCGATCGGGATGCTGCCCGAGGCGAAGGGGCGGTCCCGCTTGCGCGGATGCGCCCGGTCGGCGGCAAGATCGAGCAGATCGTTCAGCACATAGACGCTCGAGGCCACCAGGCTGAAGGCGACAAAGGCCAGCAAGGCCGACAGGAGCGGCTGCGCGTGAAGCTGATGCGCCGCCAGCACCGGCAGGAACACCAGCATGTTCTTCAGCCACTGATGCGGCCGCATTGCCTTGAGATAGGGCGTCACCGACCGTGTCCCGGTGCCGAGATGGTCGACCGCATCGCAGACGCGCTCGGCGTCGCGGCGCAGGCGTGCGGGTGCGTTGACCGTGATGGCCCTCGCGGCGCGTTTCCAGACGGGCAGATCGGCCGCGGCATCGCCCATGTAGGCAAAGCCCTTGCGGCCGAAGCGATCCTCCAGAAACCGGCCCTTCCGGTCCGCCTTGAGATTCGACCGGCCGTCGGATCCGTGGATCTCGTCGAAGAGCCCGAGATGCGCCCCGACCGCCTCGGCCAGCGCGTGATCGCTGGCTGTCACGAGCGCGGTGCGCCCGCCCGCGTCGCGCCATGTCTCGATGAAGGCGATGACCTCGGCGTCATAGGGAAGGGTCGCGACCTCGACATGGCCGGCCTGTGCCAGATGCCGCTTGAGCGCGGCGCGCCCCCGCGACAGGGCGGCGGCCGACCGCAGCGGACTGCGCCAGTCCCGGCCAAGGGCGGACCAGAAACTCTCGAACAGCATGTCGCTGCGCAAGAGCGTCCCGTCGAGATCGACGACGAGGGTCTCGCGAGGTTCTACTGTCAAGGCACACTGCTCCTCGTCGAGACAACACCCGGGCTTTCGGCCCCGCGATTTTCCCATAGCAGCAAGCGTCTGACAGGGCCAGCCATCAAGACCCGACCGGCCGGTGCGACAGCCACGGCCCCGGGGCCGGGCTGTGCAGGGTGGTCGGGATATGCGCGGATTATGGGCGCACCGCGAAATTCCGCTGCAGCGTCAGGAAGACCCGGTTGGAGGTGGCCTCGCCGATATCGCTCTCCTCGCGGATGCGGTATTCGTAGCCCGTCGAGAGCTGCCAGTCGCGGGTCAGATCCCGGCGGTAGGTGGCCCGCAGATCGGCGCGGGTGGTGTCGTCGACCGCCGGGCCGCCGGAGCCGGCCACCTCGGCGAAATTGGCCGAGAGCCCGATGCCCGAGATGGAATTGATCTCGTAATCATAGCCGACCGAGGCGCTCGTGGTGCGCAGCTCGTTGGAGCGGTCGCTGGTCCGGACCTGCCGCTGGAGCGAGGCGGTCAGGGTGCTGCGCCGCATCTGGTGGGTGAAATTCAGGCTGCCCACCGGCACGAGAGTGTCCTCGACATTGCTGGTCGCCCCGAGGCTGAACGAGATCGACCCGCGCGGCAGCGGCAGCGCGCGGTTGACCCGCAGGGTGGCGGTGCGGCCGTTCTCGCTTTCGTTGAGATTGAAGGTCGTGCCGATCGTGCCCCGCGTCAGTTCGCGGGTCAGCGCGAGATCGCCGATCACGCCGGTCTCAGAGTCGGATTGCCGTATCGTGCCGATGGTCTCTTCGGTCTCGATCCGCTGGAACCCGAGCGAGACATCGAGCGTGTCGACCTGCGACAGCGCCTGCGTGAGCCCGAGGTTGACGCTGCTGGTCTGCCGGTCGGTCCGTTCGGTGTCGTCGGCGCTGTAATCGCGGTAGCGCAGCACCAGGCGCGTCTCGGTGACCGGGCTGAGGGTCAGGCGGGTGGTCCCCGACAGGTTGAAGACCTCGCTGTCGAAAAGATCCGGATCGGTGGTGTCGGTGAAGCTGCGCTCGTTGTAATCGGCCGTCAGCACGACCCCCAGCGGATCGTTGAGCCCGGTCTCGAAGCGGAAGCGCGCGCCGATATCCTCGCGGTCGCCGCGGTCCTGCGTGAGGTCGGTCTCGTCCAGCAGATCCTCGTCGAGATCCTCATCCTCTTCGAACGGATCGTCTTCGCCGAATCGCCGCCCCCGGTCGAAGGGGTCGCGTGCGTCCACCGACGAGAAGCTGTAATTGGCTCCGAAGCTGAGCGCGCTGTTCACCCCCTGCCGCTGGTAGCCGACCCGGGCGGAGCGGTCATCGACCGTGTTGGCGCCGCGCGGCGGCTCGATGGCGCGCAGCACCCCCGACAGATCGAGGCTGAGCGTGTCATTGGCGCGGCGGTTGCGGTACCCCAGAGACAGCTCCGTGTCGAAAAGCTCGGCACTTTCCGCGTCATCCGGGCGCAGGTCGTAATTGTCGGTGGCGCTGAGGGTGGAGGCGATCCCGAAGGTCAGGACCTGTCCGCCCTCCTCGGGGCTGCTGCCTTGCTGGGCGAGCAGGGGCATGACCCCGAGGCCGAGCACGGCGAGGACCCCGGTACCGGCGGCCAGGACATATGCACGTTTCACCGGGCCCGCCTTATTCGAAGAGACGCCGCTCCGGGACGACGATCACGTCGCCCGGGGCCAGGACCGTCGTGCCCCTGATGCTGTCGTCGCCCCCCATGGTGCGATAATTGAAGCGGTAGACGCGCTCCTGCCCGGTTTGCGGGTCGATGCGGCGCAGCTGGATGCGTTTCTCGGCGGCAAAGCGCGACAATCCGCCCGATGCGGCGAGAAACTGCAACAGCGTGATGCCGGGTTCGACCTCGCGCAGCCCGGGCTCGTTCGCCTCGCCCATGATGTAGATATCGATCAGGTCGCTCTCGCCCTCGCCGAGAGAGGCCACCGAGACCAGCACCGTCGGCTCGACCGCGAAATCGTCGGCGAGCCGCGAGGTGATGGTGCTTGCCACGCCGTCGACGGTGCGCCCGCCGGCGCGCACCGTTCCGGCCAGCGGAAAGCTGATCGAGCCGTCGGGCAGCACCAGGACGTCGCGCCCCAGATCGGGATCCTCCAGCACCTCGATCTGCAACACGTCACCGGGCTGGATGCTGTAGCTGCTTTGCGCGCTGGCCGCGCCGGCCAGCCCGGCCATGAAAAGAACCGTCATCAGAAATCTGATCATCGTCGTCTTCTGCCCCCGTATGGATCTATGCCTGATTTTTAACGAGATGCTATGGCATCCGGCCGGGGCGTGAAACATCCGAATACAACAAATCCCGCCGCTGCGGCGGATTTGCAGCAGATCGGAACACAGGGCAGGCAGACGGGCGGATCAGTTCCCGGTATCTTCGCCGTTCTCGTCCGCGTCTTCGCCGTCGTCCTCCGCTCCGGCCTCGAGCCGCGCGATCGCGTCCTCGACCTCGGGCAGGAAATCGGGGGGCGTGCCGTCGCCGGTGATCTCGACCACGCGGCGGTAGCGCTCCAGCGCGTCGGCGTCGCGGTCCAGCTCGTCATAGGTGCGCGCCAGGTGATACTGCACCGATGGCTCGTCCGGCAGGCCCTCGGCGGCGGATTCCAGCGCGGTGCGTGCCGTGTCGAGCTCGCCGCGGCGGAAGGCGATCCAGCCATAGGTGTCCTGGAAGGCCGGCACGTCGCGGCCGCGCAGGCGGCGCGCTATCTGGTGCGCCCGGTCGAGATCCTGGGTTTCCTCGCGCCCGGTCGCCAGCAGGCTTGCGAGGTTGTTGGCGATGACCAGGTTGTCGGAATCGGCGTTGTAAAGCCGCTCGTAGATCTCGATCGCGCCCTCGATGTCGCCATCGCGTTCCAGAAGGCCAGCCAGAACCCAGTTGAGCCGCAGGTTGTCGGGCATCGCCTCGATCCCGTCGCGCAGCACCTCGCGCGCCGCGTCCTCGTCATCCTGCGCGGCGTGGATGTTGTAGAGCGCCAGCCAGAGGCGCTGGTCGTCGGGGGCCTCTTCGGTCAGCTCGCGCAGCGCCGTCCGGGCGGCCTCGACCTCGCCCGTCACCGCCTCGACCGAGGCCATCAGGAAACGAGCATCAATGCTGTCGGGATTGGCCTCAAGCGTCTCGCGCGCATAGTCCCGCGCGCCCTCCTCATCACCCTGCGCGAGACGGCTGCGCACGATCGTCGCCGCCGCCCCGAGGCCGCGGTCGCCCTCGCCGGCCAGCGTGTCGAGAAAGCTCATGAGCTCGTCCTCGCGGTCCTGGGCGGCAAGCTGGCGCGCATTGAGCTCGTTGGCGATACGCTCGGCCCGGTCATCGCCCTGGCCTCTCAGCGTCTCGATCACCTGGGTCACGCGCGGCCAGTCCGCCTGGGTCACATAGACCTCGCCCAGGGCTTCCAGCAGGCCGACATGACCCGGGGTCAGGCGCAGCGCGGTGATCAGCGCGGATTCGGCGCTGCGCAGGTTGTCTTGCGAGATCAGGTGGCGGGCATAGCGCAGGGTTTCCTCGGGCGCGTTGCCCGAGGCCTCGACGGCCCGGCTCAGCATGTCGGCCATCAGGTCGCGATTGCCGGCGCGCTCCTGCGCACGGGCCATCAGGGTCATCGCCTCGGCATCCTCGGGCGCCTCGCCAAGCGCCGAGCGCAACGTGACGATCGCCTCGTCGATGCGGTCATCGTCGATCAGCCAGCCGGCGCGCAGCTTGAGCGCGTCGGGCTCCTGCCCGTCCTCTTCGAGCACCTGTTCGACCAGCGCGCGCGCGCCCACGTTGTTGCCCATCGTGTCCAGCATCCGGGCCAGCATCGTCATGACGTCGCGCCGCTCGCCCGACCGCTCCATGCCGTCGATCAGGTCTTCCATTTCGGTGACGGCCGTCTCGCGATCGCCAAGGTCGAACCGCAGCCCGGCGCGCAGGGCCCTCAGGCGCATGGCTTCGGGGGGATCGGCCTCGAGAAGGCGCCCGAGCTCGTCCAGCGCGGTCTCGAGGTCGCGCACATCGGTGAGAAACCGGATATAGGTGGTGATGGCGTCGATATCGGCATCGCCGTCATCGGCGGGTTGCGCGGCGGCGTCATCGGCGCGCTCCTTGAGAAACGCCTCGGCGGTCTCGGCTTCGCCCTGCGACAGGTACCAGCGCACCAGGATGTTGGGCACGTTGGGATCGTCGGGGAACCGCTCGATCATGTCCTCGAGCTGCGCGCGGATCTCGCGCTGCTCGCCCAGCTGGTTGAGCACGCCGAGACGGATCGTGTAAAGCTGCCGATCCTCCGGATCGCGCGCGAGCGCCGCGTCGATCGCCGACAGCGCCGCGCTCCAGTCCTCGTTGCGGATGAGATCGTCGATCACGACCCGGCGCGCGACCATCAGGTCGGGATTGTCCTCGACCAGCGCCTGCGCCTTTGTCACCGCCTCGCGCCGGGCCGTCTCGTCCTCGTCATCCTCCGACAGCGCGTCGCGGTAGGAAACGGTCGCGTTGACGGCCTGCACCAGCGGATCGTCAGGGTCGAGTTCGGCCGCGGCCTCTCCGTGGCGGCGGGCCGCATCCCAGTCGTCGAATTCCAGCGCCAGCTCGGCCAGGCCGCGCTGCCCGGCCAGGCTGTCGGGATATTGCTCGACCAGCCGGCGATACTGGCCATACGCCTCGCGCAGGTTGCCGCGCGCATGCACGGCCTCGGCATAGTGCCGCCGTGCCTCGCGATGCGTCCCGTCGAGCCGGAAGACGTTGCGGAACTCGATCAGGGCGCGGTCGACATCGCCGTCCTCGAGCAGCTCCAGCCCGGACTGGTAGCGGGCCTCGGCCCGCTCCTCGGCAGTGTCGCAAAAGGACAGAAGCCCCGCGGTGGCAAGCGCCAGAAAGGTCGTTTTCATCGTGTCACTCGTCCTGCATGTCCTGCGCAGGCCCCGGACCTGCGCCAATCGTAAATACCCAAGTCAGCTTAACACGGTATGACACGGACCGGCACGAAAAAACATCCCCGGTGCGTCACGGGACCATATGTCAGGCAGGCGGGCCGCGATACGCCCCTCTCCCTGCGTTACGTTCAGTGTCCGGTGCCGCGCAGCACCACCACGACGGTGCGGAACAGGATGGCGAGGTCGAGCGACAGCGACAGCGACGCGAGATAACGGGTGTCGAAGCCCGCGCGCGCGGCAAAGCTCGAATCGTTGCGATCCGAGACCTGCCAGAGACCGGTGATGCCGGGACGCAGATCGAAATAGGCGGTCCCCGGGTAGAGTGCTTGCTGGTCGACCATCATGGGACGCGGTCCGACCAGCGACATGTCGCCCTTCAGAACGTTCCACAGTTGCGGCACCTCGTCGAGCGAACATTTGCGCAGCGCCCCGCCGATCGGCGTGATGCGCGGGTCGGATTTCAGCTTTTGCGTCTCGTCCCATTCGCGGCGCGCCTCGGGATCGGCCTCGAGACATTGTTCGAGCAGGGCATCGGCCCCCGGCACCATGGTGCGGATCTTGACGATGTGAAAGACACGACCGCCGCGCCCGATGCGCTTCTGGCGGTAGATCGGGCTGTGCCCGTCAAGCGCGACAAGCCCCATCAGCATCAGCGCGATCGGCAGCGTGACCGGCAGGCTGGCCAGCACCAGCATGATGTCGAGCGCACGCTTGAACCCGGTACGATAGAGCGCGGGCCGCCGCAGCGGCGCCTTGCGACGGGTGACGTTGCGTTCCGGAGGGGCCTTCGAATACCGGGCTTGCGAATAATCCTGGAATGCCATTCTTTACCCTCAGTTTTCGTACCAAAAACACGTATTCACAATGCATGAGCATTCAAAATGCAGGTCAGCGAGACCGCTCTTGGTGCCGCACATAACACGTGCTTACCCCCTTAATGCAACAAACAATTAGAAGTTGCCTCGAAACAAGATTAATTTGATATCAAACTCGAAACAAAGCGGATCCCTGTCCGGGTTGCTTCATTTTTAGGTACTTCGTCGGAACGCGCGGCGCGACGCCGCGGCCGAAACAGGACAAGATGCGGGTGGCACGGTGACGGGGCCGACCCCGTCCAGGGCGGAGCCGCGCGATTCGCTTCGGACACCCGGCGCCGATGGCGCGGGGCCCCGCCCGGGCGTCCCGAAGGTCTTCGGACAGGTGCCCGACCGGCAACCGGACTACGGGATTCTGCTGTTGCATAATCAACCTTTAACGGGCACATGACACGAAGGGACCGGGTCATATGCCCTGTCGCGACACGTATGCGTATATGTCCGCTTCATTTTCCGGATGTTTCGGAGTTCTCGCCCGGGTGCAGTTTTCATTTGAAAGACCCACATGAAACCGGAGACACTTTACGCAGATCATTTCGGCCTGTCCGAGCGTCCCTTCACGCTGCTGCCCGATCCGGCATTTCTCTACTGGTCCAAGGCGCATCGCAACGCCTACACGATCCTCGATTACGGTATCTTCTCGCGCGCCCCGATCACCGTGATCACCGGCGAGATCGGGTCGGGCAAGACGACGCTGGTGCAGCACCTGCTGGCCAATACCGATGACACGATCACCGTCGGACTGATCTCCAACGCGCAAGGCGGGCGCGGCGAGCTTTTGCAATGGGTGCTCAACGCGCTGTCGGTCGAGGTATCGAACGAGGCGAACTACGTTCAGAAATTCCAGATCCTGCAGGATTTCCTGATCGCCGAATATGCCGCTGAACGGCGCGTCGTTCTGATCTTCGACGAGGCGCAGAACCTGTCGGTCGAAGGTCTGGAAGAGCTGCGTATGCTTACCAACATCAACGCCAACAAGGACGAGCTGATCCAGCTGATCCTCGTAGGGCAGCCCGAACTGCGCGACGTGATCCGCAGCCCGCAGATGAAGCAGCTGGCCCAACGGGTGACGGCAAGCTTTCACATCCCGGCCATGGATGCCGAGACCGTGGCGGGGTATATTCGTCACCGGCTGCGTGCCGTGGGCGGAACGGGCGACGAATTCACCGAGGCCGCCTGCCGGATGGTTTTCGTGCAGACCGAGGGGGTGCCGCGGCTGGTCAACCAGCTTTGCGATATCGCCATGGTCTATGCCTGGAGTAACGATCAGACCTGCGTGACCGAAGAGACCCTGCAAAGCGTTCTGGAGGACGGGCTGTTTTTCGCCGCCGTCAGGACCGCTGAAGAAAGCGACGCGCCATGAGCATGATTGACCTGAAATACTACTTTTCGCTGTTCCTTCGGCGTCTGCATTATTTCCTGCTGGTTTCGGTGGTGGTCTCGGCCGTCGCGGTGATCGTCGCCGTCTCGCTGCCCCCGGCCTACGAGGCCGAGACCCGGCTGCTGATGGAAGGTCCGCAGATTCCGACCGAGCTGGCCTCCTCGACGGTGAATGTCGAGGCGCGCGAGCAGCTCGAGATCATCCAGCAGCGGCTGATGACCCGCTCCAACCTGCTCGACGTGGCGCGCAGCCAGCGGGTTTTCGAGGATATCGACCAGATGAGCGCCGACGAGATCGTGGCCGGGATGCGCGCGCGCACCAATGTCCGGACCGGCGGGGGACGCGATGCGCCGTCGACCATGACCCTGAGCTTCGAGGCGCGCCGTGCCTCGGTCACCTCCGGGGTGCTCAACGAGTATCTGACCCTGATCGAGCAGGAGAGCGCCGCGTTCCGCAGCGATCGGGCCGGGTCCACGCTGGAATATTTTCAGGACGAGGTGGCGCGGCTCGGCGAGGATCTCGATGCCGAGAGCGCCCGCATCCTGGAGTTCAAGACCGAGAACGCCGACGCCCTGCCCGAGGATGCCGAGTTTCGCCGCAATCAGCTGTCCAGCCGGGAGGAAGAGGTCAGCCGGATCGAGCGTGAGATCACCTCGCTGCGCAACCAGGCCGACCGGCTCCAGCAGATCTTCGAGGCCACCGGGCAGTTGGGGGACGGAGAGACCCTGAGCGAGGACCAGAGACGCCTGAGGGACATGCGCGCCGAGCTGGACGAGGCGCTGTCGCTCTATTCCGAGAGCAACCCGCGGGTGACGATGCTGCAGGCCCGGATCGATCGGCTCGAGGACCGCGTGGAGGCGCGCGCCGCCGAGGAAGACGACGCGCCCGAGGAAGAGAGCGCGGAGCAGGTGCGCGGGTCGGCCACGCTCGATCTGCAACTGGGCGAGATCGAAACCCGCATCACGCTGCTGGAGCAGCAGCGCGACGACACGCAAGACCGGGTGGACGAGCTTCGGGAAACGCTCGAGAAGACGCCGGCCAACAGCATCACCCTCGACGAGCTGGAGCGCAGCTACAACAACATCGAGCAACAATACAACAGCGCCGTGGACCGTCTGGCCCGGGCCAGCACCGGTGAACGGATCGAATCGGCGTCGCGCGGCGCGCGCATCTCGGTGATCGAGCCGCCCTCGACCCCCAACCGGCCGACCAAGCCCGACCGGATGAAGATCGCCGGGGGCGGCACGCTGCTGGGGATCGCGGGGGGGATCGGGCTGGTCGTGCTGCTCGAGCTCCTCAACCGCACGGCCCGGCGGTCGGAGGATATCATCAACCGGATCGGGGTGCGCCCGCTGGCCACCATCCCCTATGTCTACAGCCGCGGCGAGGTGGTCGGCCGGCGCCTGATCAAGGGGACCATCTACGTGGCGATCCTGGTGGGGGTGCCGGCGGTGATCTACGCGGTGCACATGTATTACCTGCCGCTCGACCTGCTGGCCGACAGGGTCATGGACCGGATCGGGGTGCGCCTGTGACCGGTCGGCGCGATCCGGCCGCCCCGGTGTGCCGGGGCCCTTTCACACGAAACTGCTTTTTCGGGAGCGCGTGACATGGAACGTATTCAGGAAGCGCTGGCCAAGGCGCGCGCCGAACGCCAGCAGGGCAGCGCCACGCGAACCGATCACGCGGCCCCTGCGGCGCCCGAGGCCCGCGTCGACGAGGGCTGGCAGGCGCTGGCGCCGATCCGGCGCGATGTCGAGCTGCTCAAGCGCAACCGGGTGGTCGCGGTCGAAAGCGGGCATGAGGCGACGCCCTACGACCTTCTGCGCACCAAGATCATGTACCAGGCCCAGACCAATGGCTGGCGCCGGATCGCGATCGTCTCGCCCGATCCGGCGGCCGGCAAGAGCACCACGCTGGCCAATCTCGCCTTCAGTTTCGAGCGCCAGCGCGACATGCGGATAATGTGCATCGATCTCGACCTGCGCCGGCCGAACCTGCACAAGGTGCTGGGGCAGACGGTCGAGCATTCCATGCCCGATGTGCTGGAGGGCCGGGTCCGCTTTGCCGATCACGGGATGCGATTGGGCGAACGCGTGGCCTTCGGCCTCAACGCCCGCCATGCCTCGCGCCCGTCGGAACTGCTGCTGAGCCGCGAGGCCCGCGAGGGGATCGACGGGATCGAGCGGGACTACGCCCCCGACCTTCTGTTCTTCGACATCTCGCCGCTCAATGCCAGCGACGACAACATCGCCTTTCTGCAGAATGTCGATTGCGCGCTGATCATCGCCGCCGCCGAATCCACCGCGACAAGCCATATCGACCAGGCCGAACGGCAGGTGTCGGAGCTGACCAACGTGATGGGGATCGTGCTGAACAAGTGCCGCTATGTCAGCGATGGCGACGGGTATTATCACTATTATTACTGACCGAGCCTGTCAGCTGTCGGCCTGAATATGAAAAAAGGCCACCATGGGCGGCCTTTTGCATATGACGCCTTGTAATGGCACCGAGACTCAGACAGTCGTGCGGCGGCGATATTGCAGCACGCCCATACCGCCAAGTGCACTCAACAGCAGCCACGCACCGGCGGGCAAGGGAATGGCCGATGGCGCCGTGTCGACGGTCGAGTTGACGTTAGATCCGCCCTCGGACTGTGGACCGAAC
>NZ_JAWLDS010000067.1:0-18199 GCF_041686535.1 Aquicoccus sp.
GTCACGTCGAGCGCCGTCGTCGGCTCGTCCGCGATCAACAGGCGCGGTTCACAGGCCAATGCCATGGCGATCACCACCCGCTGACGCATCCCGCCGGACAATTCATGCGGGTATTGCTTCAATCGCCGCTCGGCCTCGGGGATGCGCACCTGGTTGAGCAGTTCCAGCGCACGTGCCTCGGCCTTCTTGCGGTCCATGCCCATGTGCAGGCGCAGACCCTCGGTCAATTGTCGGCCCACGGTAAAGACCGGGTTGAGCGCGGTCATCGGCTCCTGGAAGATCATTCCGATCTCGTTACCGCGAATCGTTCGCATCAGACCCTGGTCGGTCTTCGCCAGGTCGATCTCGCCACCCTCGCACCGGTCGAACAGGAGCCGCCCGCCCGCGATCTCCCCGCCACCATACTCCACCAGCCGCATCAGCGAGAGGGATGACACCGACTTGCCCGAACCGGATTCGCCAACGATGCAAACGGTTTCACCCGGGTTGATCTCGAACGACACGTCCTCGACCCCGACCACCGGGCCATCCTTGGTCTGAAACTCCACCCTGAGTTTCTCGATCGTCGCAATCGGCTGGTCGAGCATGGCAATCCCCGCTGCATGTCCTTGATACCCAGAAACGCTAACGACAGCTTCGTGAGGATGTCAAACATTTGGGCGGCGATGAAAAAATGGGCACCAAACCCGAGGCAAGCCTTGCAATTTGCGGCCACTCGGTCTGTGATACGACGCAGTTGTCGGGGAACGTGCGTTTTTGGCTTCCGAAAAGCCACTTCTGGCGTTATCCAACCGACACAAAAACGGCACCCGCGCCAGCCGCGCGGTCATGAATGTACAGGTCCAAAGCCTGTCCAACAAGGAGTGAGACATGAAAGTGAAAACAACCCTGCTCGGCGCAGCCGCCGCGTTTGCCCTGGCCCCCGCGGCCATGGCCGAACGCGGGTCGGATGGCCACGTCAACATCATTTACTGGCAGGCCCCCTCGATTCTGAACCCCTACCTTTCCGGCGGCACCAAGGATATCGAATCCTCGTCGCTGGTGATCGAACCGCTGGGGCGTTACGATCAGGACGGCAACCTGGTGCCCTATCTGGCCGCCGAGATCCCCACCGTCGAGAATGGCGGCGTGAGCGAGGATCTCAAGACCATCACGTGGAAACTCAAGGACGGGCTGCTCTGGTCCGATGGCTCGCCCGTCACTTCGTCGGACGTGGCCTTTACCGCCGAATACTGCATGCATCCCGAAGGCGGCTGCGCCCAGCGTGCCAAGTTTGACGGCGTCGAGAGCATCGAGACACCCGACGATCTGACCATCATCGTGAACTTCTCGAAAGCCAAACCCAACCCCTATGGCCCCTTCATGGGCGGGCAGTCGCCGATCATCCAGAAGGCCCAGTTCGAGAACTGCCTCGGCGCCAAGGCATCTGAATGCACGGAGGCCAACTTCAACCCGATCGGCACCGGTCCTTTCGTCGTGGACGATTTCAAACCCAATGACGTGATCGAAATGTCGGCCAACCCGAATTACCGCGACCCGGACAAACCGGCCTTCGCGACGCTGACCTTCAAGGGCGGCGGCGATGCCACCGGAGCCGGTCGCGCAGTTCTCGAAACCGGCGAATTCGATTATGCCTGGAACCTGCAACTCGCGCCCGATGTTCTTGAAAAGATGGCCGAGGGCGGCAAGGGCCAGACAGTGGCGGCCTTCGGCACGCTGGTCGAGCGGATCGAGATGAACCTGACCGATCCGAACCCGGATCTGCCGTCGGATATTCGCGCGACCCGCGAGGCGCCGCATCCGTTCCTGTCCGAACTGGAAGTGCGCAAGGCGCTCTCCATGGCGATCGACCGCGAATTGCTGACGGAAATCGGCTATGGTCAGGCGGGCCGGCCAACCTGCAACCTGGTTCCGGCACCTGAAATGTTCGCCAGCGACAACACCGATTGTCTGACCCAGGACATCGAAGGCGCCAAGGCGCTGCTCGAAGAGGCCGGATGGACCGACAGCGACGGCGACGGCATCCGCGAGAAGGATGGCGTCAAGCTCTCGATGCTGTTCCAGACCTCGACCAACGCCGTCCGCCAGGACTTCCAGGCCCTGATCAAGCAGTGGTGGGAAGAAATCGGAGTTGAGACCGAACTGCGCAACGTCAACGCCTCGGTGTTCTTCGGCGGTGATCCGGGTTCGCCCGACACCTTCCAGAAGTTCTATGCCGACACCGAGATGTATGCCAACAACTTCGACGGCACCGATCCGCAGTCCTATCTTTCGATGTATCGCTGCGGCAACGAGCCCAAACCGTCCAGCCAGTGGCAGGGCGAGAACATCAACCGCTACTGCGATCCGGAATATGATGCGCTCCTCGACGAGCTGTCCGAAACCGGCGTCCTCGAAGAGCGTGGCCGGATTGCCAGGAAGCTCAACGAGATGCTGACCAAGGAAAGCTACACCATCGTCCCGCTGGTCGATCGTGGCCGGGTTTCGGCCCATTCGAACACGCTGGGTGGTGTTGTCCTCAACACGTGGGACACCGAGCTCTGGAATGCAGCCGACTGGTACCGGATCGACTGATCCGCGTCTGAACGCAGGGGCGCCCCGCATCGGGGCGCCCCGATTTCGCGCCAAATGCATGACCAATAACAAGACCGATCAACAAGGGCGCCCCCCATGCTGACATTCACCATCCGACGGCTGGTTCTATCCGTGCCGACGCTCTTGTTTATCGCGCTTGTCATCTTCCTTCTGCTGCAACTCGCCCCCGGCGATCCGATGGCGGAAGTCCCTTTGACCGTCCCTCCCGAGGTCAAGCAGAAGATGCGCGAGGCCCTGGGCCTCGGTCAACCGATCCACGTGCAGTTCTGGAAATGGATGGTCCAGATATTCTGGGTCGAACCCCAGGTCCTGGTCGACTACCTGACCAACCGAAGCGCGCTGTTCGGCTGGCTGCCCGACACGAATTTCTACGTCCCCTGCGGCTCCAACCCCCAAGGGGCGTGCGACCTGCGCGTTATCTCCTGGCAGACCCGTTCGCCGGTGATGGACATCGTCATGCAGCGCCTGCCGCAAACGCTCTGGGTGGTGGGCATGGCCTATGTCGTGGGCATCCTCATCGCCATTCCCATCGGCATCTACTCGGCCTACCGGCAATACTCTGTCTTCGACCAGGCCGGGACCTTTATCACCATGATCGGCTTTTCGATTCCGCCCTTCTTCACCGGCCCGCTCCTGATCGTGATCTTCTCGGTGCAGTTGGGCTGGCTGCCCTTCATCTATGACACGAGCCACAGGGTCGAGGACTGGGACAGTTTCGTCTTTCAACTCAGGCAGATGCTCATGCCGGTGATGGTCCTGGCACTTCAGACCACGGCCCAGATCAGCCGCTTCATGCGCGCCGCGATGCTCGACAACCTCAATCAGGACTACGTGCGCACCGCCCGTGCCAAGGGCCTCTCCGAAGCGATCGTCGTCATGATCCACGTCCTGCGCAATTCGATGATCCCGGTCGTCACCGTGATCGCATTGGGCCTGCCGGCCATCTTCGGCGGTGCCATCATCACCGAGGTCGTGTTCTCGGTGAACGGCATCGGCCAGTTGCTGATTACCGCGCTTTTCGCCAACGACTTGCCGATGGTGCAGACACTCACCTTCATGTTCGCCGTGCTCATCGTGCTGTTCAACCTGATCGCCGATATCCTGTACGGCCTTCTCGATCCGAGGATCCGCTATGACTGATCCAACGCCCGACATGCCGCTCAATGCCCTTCAGGAGCCCACGATCACCCGGCCCGCGCGCTCGCAATGGCGCGATGTCTGGGACCAGTTCAAGCACCACAAGGGCGCGCTTCTGGGCGGCGGCTTTCTGATCTTCATCACGTTCGCGGTCATATTCGGCGATCTGATCTGGCAACTCGATCCCAAGAAACTCGACATCCGCAACAAGGACGTTCGCCCGATCTACACGGCAATCTGGGACTCGGATGCCAAGGTTGGATGGGCGAACCCGCTGGGGACCGACAATCTCGGGCGCGACCAGCTTGCCCAGGTCATCGCGGGCGGGCGTGCCTCGATGGCTGTCGGCTGGGCCGCGATGCTCCTGACGATGCTGATCGGCACCACGATCGGCGTACTGTCGGGTTTTTTCAAACGGCTTGACGGGCCATTGATGCGCTTCACGGACCTTGTGCTCTCATTGCCCATCCTTCCACTTCTGCTGGTCGCGGTGACGCTGTTCCGGCAACCGCTCCGGTCGAATTTCGGCCCTGAAATGGGCATGTTCATCCTCATCGTGGGGGTCATCAGCGTGACGTCGTGGATGCAGGCCGCACGGATCGTGCGCGGCGACATCCTTGCCCTGAAAGAGCGCGAATTCATTCTCGCGGCGCGCGCCTCGGGAACCACGTCGCGTGGCATCATCTTCCGTCACCTCCTGCCCAACGTGCTCTCGCCGCTGATGGTCTCGGCGACGCTGGGGCTGGCCACCGCGATCATTACCGAGAGTGCCCTGTCGTTCCTCGGCGTCGGGTTCCCCTCGGATTTCCCGACATGGGGCAAGATGCTGGCCGACGCGGTGCCACGGATGCAGGAATATCCCGAACGTGTGCTGCTGCCCGGCATGATGATCTCGCTCACCGTCCTGTCGGTGAATTACCTGGGCGACGGGTTGCGCGATGCGCTCGACCCGCGCATCCGCGGGCGCTGACGAAAAAAGAACCGCGATCACCGGCCCGCCCATGTGGCGGGCCGTTTCTCTTGGTCGGCCAGCACATCCTGAACCAGTGTTTCACGACAAGCCCTGAATTGGGAAATCTTCCTATCCAGGACAAGGCTCGCAGGCGCCCAAGGGCTTGATATACCCGATCGAGTTCCGCATCTGGAACGAAATTCCTCATGCGGCCGAAAGGTAACCCATGTTCGAGAGCCTTGGTTTTGACACGCTGACCGCGCCAAAGGCGGCGGTCTGGTTCGCACTCGCCCTCGGCCTCGTCTTCGGCGCACTCGGCCAGGTCACCCGCTTCTGTTTTCGCCGCATCATCGACGGCGACGACCGGCGACAGGCCGCGGGCGTGTGGCTGACCGCGCTGGCGGTGGCGGTGCTGGGCACCCAGGGGGCAGTCGCACAAGGCTGGATCGCCTTCGACGATCACCGCTTCATGGCAGCCGGCCTGCCGGTGCTGGCCATCGTTCCGGGCGGTCTGATGTTCGGCGCCGGCATGATCCTGACACGTGGCTGCATCTCTCGTCTGACGGTGCTGAGCGGCACAGGCAACCTGCGCGCCGCGCTGGTGCTGATGGTCTTTGCCGTGGTGGCCCATGCAACGCTCAAGGGCGTGCTCGCCCCGCTGCGCACCGCGATTGGCAGCGTCACGCTCGATGTCACGCCCACCCTGCCCGGTCCCGCACTGGTTTGGGCCGGGCTCGTCGCGCTAGTCGCCCTTGCATTCGCACTCCGTTCGGGCAACCGCGCCGGTACGCTGGTGCTGGCGGGCCTGCTCGGCGCGCTGGTTCCGCTTGGCTGGGCCGGCACCGGGTTCATCCTGTTCGACGAGTTCGACCCGATCCCGCTGGCTTCGCTGTCCTTCACCGCCCCCACGACCGAGGCGCTGTTCTACACCATGGCCTCGACCGCCGTGGAGCCCGGGTTCGGTGCCGGTCTGGTGGGGGGCGTACTGGTCGGTGCCGCACTGGCCGCACTGCTCCGCGGAGAGTTCCACTGGGCCAGTTTCGAAAGCGCGCGCCAGACCGGGCGTTACATGACCGGCGCGGCGCTGATGGGCATGGGCGGCGTGCTTGCCGGCGGTTGCACCGTGGGCGCCGGACTGTCGGGCGTACCGACCCTGTCGATCGCCGCGATCCTTGCGATACTCTCCATCGGCGCAGGCGGCTGGGCCATGCGTGGAGGGCTCAGTGCAGTTTCCTCTGCACCCGCCGGATCAGCCACCAGACAAGCCCCACAACCGGCAGAGTGATCGCCGCGATGATGGTCCCCTTGGGCAGCCCCATCGCCTCGGCAAGCGGATAAAGCGCATAAGCGGCCAGCGACACCGCGTAATAGCTGATCGCCACCACCGAAAGACCCTCGACCGTGCGTTGCAACCGCAGTTGCAGATCGGATCGCCGGTCCATGCTCTCAAGCAGCGCCTGGTTCTGCGCGCTGCGCTCTACATCGACCCGCGTGCGCAGCAGGTTCGCCGCCCGCGCCGCCCGCGCCACCATCACCTGGAGCCGCGCCTCGGTCGCCCTGACCGTCCGCATCGCCGGGTCGAACCGGCGCAGCATGAACTCGGCAAAGGTCTGCCGCCCGGCGAACCGCGCCTCGCGCATCACCTCGACCCGCTCATGCACCAGCCGCTCATAAGCAGCCGTCGCAGAGAACCGGAACGAGGTCTGCGCGGCAATCTGTTCCAGCGTGCCCGATACTTCCAGCAACTGCTCAAGCGTTTCCTCCGCCGGACGCGCCTTTTCGCCCATGTCGTCCACCAGGTCGGTCAGCCGTGCCCCCGTCCGCGCCAATTCCGGCGAAAGCGCGCGGGCCCGCGCAAATCCCAGGAGCGAAAGCGTCTTGTAGGTCTCGATCTCGCAGAGCCGCTGCACGATCCGGCCGACCCGTCGCCGGCCCACCCCGTCAGAGACAAACACCGCGAACCGCAGATGCCCCGCCGGGTCGATCCGGAAGTCGCCCGCGATCACCGCCGCATCGTCCAGCACGTGACTGGCCGCAAGGCTCTCGGGCACGAACCAGTCGGCCATGCATTTCGCGATCCCCGCCGCGTCCCTGTCTCCGCGCGCCTCCACCCGGATCAGCGCCGAGGTGATCCGCTGGCCCGGCGCCGCCCCGAGCCAATCCGCCGGAAACACCTCGAAATCGCTCGGATCAAAGGCCCGCGGTGAAAGTCCTCCTGAAAAGGCGGTGTAGGTCACGACCTCGGTATGACTCTCCCATTTGATCCAGTGCCGCCCCACAGGGCCGAAATAATGCGTGTCATCAGGCTTGGGATGCGGTGCGCCATGCCGGTCCAGAAGCGCGCAGAGATGCGCCATGTCCTCGCGCCGGTCGCGCCCCGCCGCGTTCCCCGGCCGCTTCAGCGCGAGGAACACCGCCGTGCACGGCGCGTCGAGCGCCGGAAAGGGCCGCGCGTGCATCTCGTTGGCAAGCTCGTATCTGAGCGGATGATCTTCCACAGGTCCCGTCCCCGCATCGCTTTTCTCGGGCCAGAATACCCGCTCGGCCGCACCACTCAATCGGCCAAAACCGCGCGGGGGTCAGCCGTAGTCCGGCACGCGTTTCTCGGCCATGGCCGCGACACTCTCGGAGAATTCCGGCCCCTGCAACTGGGCCGCGAACAGCTTCGACTCCGCCGCCATGCACTCGGCCACCGCCTCGCGCCCCTGCCGGATCAACCCTTTCGACAGCTTCATCGCCACCGGCGCCGACGCCGCCACGCCGCGCGCGATCTCCGCGACCGCTTCCATCAGCTCCGCATCGGGGAACACCCGCGCCACCAGCCCGAACCGCTCGGCCTCGCCCGCGCTCAACGTCCGCCCGGCCAACAGCATGTCATTGGCCACCGCCATGCCGACCGCGGCAGGCAACAAGAGCGACGAGCCCGCTTCCGGCACCAGCCCCAGCGTCACGAAGGGCACGCCCAGGGTCGCGCTCTCCGCCGCATAGACAAGGTCGCAATGAAGCAGCATGGTCAGCCCGATCCCGATCCCGGGTCCGTTCACCGCCGCTATCACCGGCTTGGGGCAATCACGAATCGCGTTCAGGAAGCGCCAGACCGGCGGCACCTCGGCCTCGCGATCGCCCTTGGCAAAATCCGTGAGGTCATTGCCCGCGGTGAACATGTCCCCCGCCCCGGTGATGACAATCGCCCGGTCCGCATCGTTCCCGGCATAAGCCTCCAGCGCATCGGCCATCGCGCCATACATGTCCTGGGTCAGCGCGTTCTTCTTCTCGACCCGCGCGATGGTCAGCGTGACGACCCGCCCCTCGCGGGTGATGATGATGTTCTCGCTCATGGAAACTCTCCCCTCCGGCGTTTCCCATCTGCTAGGCCATCCCCGCCGCCCGATCAACGCGCCATCCACATGCCGTTGCGCCAGGGCTCACCCAGGAACCCACCTTCATCTTGCCCCAAATACTCCCGCCGGAGGCGTCCCACGCGATCGCGACGCCCCGCCCCCTCTGGCGAACGGGGCCGGTGGGCGGGCGTTCGCCAGAGGGGGCGGCCACGAAAAAGGGCGCCCCCGGGGGCGCCCCTTTCCAATCCATGTTGCTTCGCCTCAGTCGAGCAGCGACAGCAACTTGTCGAGGCTGGCCTTGGCATCGCCATAGAACATCCGCGTGTTGTCCTTGAAGAAGAGCGGGTTTTCGATCCCCGAATAGCCGGTGCCCTGCCCGCGCTTTGACACGAACACCTGCTTGGCCTTCCACACCTCCAGCACCGGCATCCCGGCGATGGGGCTGTTGGGATCGTCCTGTGCGGCCGGGTTCACGATGTCGTTCGAACCGATCACGATCACCACGTCCGTATCGGGGAAATCCTCGTTGATCTCGTCCATCTCCAGAACGATGTCATAGGGCACCTTGGCCTCGGCCAGGAGCACGTTCATGTGCCCCGGCAGACGCCCCGCCACCGGGTGAATGGCGAACCGCACCTCCTTGCCCTTGGCACGCAACCGCTTGGTCAGTTCGCTGACCGATTGCTGCGCCTGCGCCACCGCCATGCCGTAGCCCGGTACGATGATCACGCTGTCGGCCTCGTCGAGCGCCTGTGCCACGCCATCGGCCTCGATCGCGATCTGCTCGCCCTCGACCTCCATCGCCGGACCCGACGTGCCGCCGAACCCGCCGAGGATCACGCTCACGAAATGCCGGTTCATCGCCTTGCACATGATGTAGCTCAGGATCGCCCCCGAGCTGCCCACCAGTGCGCCCACCACGATCAACAGGTCATTGCCAAGGCTGAACCCGATCGCCGCCGCGGCCCATCCCGAATAGGAGTTGAGCATCGAAACGACCACCGGCATGTCGGCCCCGCCGATCCCCATGATCAGGTGATACCCGATGAAAAACGCCAGCAAAGTGAGCGCGATCAGCGTCCACATGCCCGCACCACCCAGATAGAGCGCCGCGACCACCAGCGACAGGATCGCCGCCCCGGCATTGAGCATGTGCCCGCCCGGCAGCTTTTTCGCCGCGCTGTCGACCTTGCCGGCCAGCTTGCCATAGGCAATGACCGAGCCGGTGAAAGTCACCGCGCCTATCCAGATTCCCAGCATCAGCTCGACCTTGAGGATGTTGATCTCCACCGCCGTCTTCTTGGCGACGATCGCGGCAAAGCCGGTGAACTGCTTGGCGAAATCCATCGCTTCGAGCGAGGCTTCCTCGAGCCGCGGAAAGGCCAGCCCGGCCTCGCCGAAGGCCGCGGCAACGCGCCCCATCTCGAAATCGGCATTGAGCCCCACGAACACCGCCGCCAGGCCGACGAGGCTGTGCATGATCGCCACCAGCTCGGGCATCTGCGTCATCTGCACCCGCGTGGCCAGCTGATACCCGACCAGACCGCCCGCCCCGATCAGCACCAGCGACAGAAGCCAAAGCCCCTGACCCGGTCCGACCAGTGTGGCCAGCACGGCGATCGCCATGCCGACGATCCCGTACCAGATCGCGCGCTTGGCGCTTTCCTGCCCGCTCAATCCGCCAAGGCTGAGGATGAAGAGAACCGCCGCGACCGCATAGGCCGCTATCGTGAATCCGAAGTCCATAATCCCCTCCGCCTTATGATTTCTGGAACATGGCGAGCATGCGCCGTGTCACGAGGAAGCCGCCGAAAATGTTGATCCCGGCCATGAAGACCGCGAGCGCGGCAAGGATCGTGATCAGAGCCGAGCTTGAGCCGATCTGCATCAGCGCGCCCAGGATGATGATCGACGAGATCGCGTTCGTCACCGCCATGAGCGGCGTGTGCAGGCTGTGGCTCACGCCCCATATCACCTGGAAGCCGACGAACACCGACAGCAGGAACACGATGAAGTGCTGCATGAAACTTGCCGGGGCGACCAGCCCCACCGACAGTACCAGCGCCGCACCAATGGCCAAGAGCGTCACCTGCTGCTTGGTCTGCGCCTTGAACGCGGCCACCTCGGCGGCACGTTTCTCCTCGGGTGTGAGTTCCTTGGGTTTCTCCTGCGGGCGCGCCGCGATCGCAGCCACCTTCGGCGGCGGTGGCGGGAACGTGATCTCGCCCTCGAAGGCCACGGTCGCGCCGCGGATCACGTCGTCATCCATGTCATGATTGATCTGGCCATCCTTCTCGGGTGTCAGATCGGTCATCATGTGACGGATATTGGTGGCATAGAGCAGCGACGCCTGCGTCGCCATCCGGCTCGGGAAATCGGTATAGCCAATGATGGTCACGCCATTATCGGTCACGACCTTCTCGTCGGCGACCGTGCCCTCGACATTGCCGCCCTTCTCGGCGGCAAGGTCCACGATGACCGAACCGCGCCGCATCGCCTTCACCATGTCCTCGAGCCACAGCTTGGGCGCCTCTCGGTTGGGGATCAACGCGGTGGTGACCACGATATCCATGTCGGGCGCCAATTCGCGGAACTTGGCCAATTGCGCCTCGCGGAACTCCGGGCTCGACACGCTGGCATAACCGCCGGTGGCCGCGCCGTCCTGCTGTTCCTCCTCGAAATCGAGATAGACGAATTCGGCGCCCATCGATTCGACCTGTTCGGCCACCTCGGGGCGCACGTCAAAGGCATAGACCACCGCACCAAGGCTCACCGCAGCCCCGATCGCGGCCAACCCGGCCACGCCCGCACCCACGACCAGGACCCGCGCCGGCGGCACCTTGCCCGCGGCCGTGATCTGGCCGGTGAAGAAACGGCCATAATTGTTGCCCGCCTCGATCACCGCGCGATAACCCGCGATATTTGCCATCGAGGAAAGCGCGTCCATCTTCTGCGCCCGGCTGATGCGCGGCACCATCTCCATCGCGATGACGTTGGCGCCTTTTTCCTTCGCCATTTCCAGCCCGGCCTCGTTCCCGCCGGGATTGAAAAACGAAATCAGCGTCTTGTTCTTGGTCAGACGGCCCATTTCCTCATCCGTGGGGATACGCACCTTGGCGATGATATCGGCATCCTTCCACAGCGCGTTGGCGGTCTTCTTGATCGTGACCCCGGCCTCCTTGTAGGCCGCGTCGGTAAAGCCCGCGGCCGCTCCCGCGCCGGTCTCGATCAGGCATTCATATCCCAGCTTCTGCAATTGCAGCGCCGAGTCCGGGGTCATCGCGACGCGCGCTTCCCCCTCGATGACTTCCTTTGGCGTTCCGATTTTCACCTTGTCACTTCCCTTTTCGTTTCTGTTCGCCGCACCCCGCGGTGCGGCCCTGGCATGGCTGGCTGCCCTTATGGCATATCCCTTGTCGATCTTCGATTGCCGCAATGTCGCATTGCAACCCTGTTTTGTCGCTTGAGGTTCCATGCCGTCGGATTCCCCCTCCGTCAAACCCAACGCCGCGTCTTTTGGCAGTAGCGCGCGAAATCGGCGCGAAACTTGCGGCGCAGGCGGTTTTCCTCGGGAATGATGAAATGTCGCTCGATCCACCAAACAAAGACCGGCACCAGCGGCAGCGCGAGAACCGCGTCCCAGTAAAGGATACAGCCCAGAAGGATCAGCGCGTCGCCCAGGTAGATCGGGTTGCGCGTGCGCGAGAATATGCCCGTCTGCACCAGCGCATCGGCCTCGCGATGTGGAATGATCGTGGTGCGCTGGCGCCGCATCTCGTGAACCGCCAGCGCCATCAGCAACAGCCCCGCCCCGACCAGCAGCCCGCCCAAGAAATCCGCCGGGGCACCGCCAAAGCTCAACCCCATCGGAAAATAGCTCGCCTGCCACCAGGCCAGACCGAGGCACAGCGCCAGCCAGGCCGGCGGAATGTCGATCCATTTCAGCATCCCTTTTCGCACCTCCCGTGCCAACGCGGATCCGCGTTCCGGCTTATACACATTCAACCATCCGAATGTCGACTGCCATGACGGAACGACATCCCTTGCCCCCTGCTATCGCGTCGCTACTGTGGGCGCAAATCAGGAGGGACATGCAATGATGTTGAACGGCAAACACGCACTCGTCACCGGCGGCGGCACCGGCATCGGTCTTGCCATCGCGCGCGCACTCGCGTCCGAGGGCGCCGCGGTCACGATCACCGGGCGGCGGCTCCCTGTGCTTGAGGAGGTGGCGGGCGACGGTCTGCACCCGCTCGCGATGGACGTGGCCGACGAGGCGCAGGTGATCGAGGGGATCGAGACCGCCGTCGCCGCCCGCGGCCCCATCCAGATCTGCGTCGCCAACGCGGGCATCGCCGAGGGGCGCAAGCTGCACAAGACCGACACCGAACTGTGGCGGCGCATCATGTCGATCAATCTCGACGGTTGCTTCTTCACCATCCGCGAATCGCTGCGCTCGATGACCGGCACCGACTGGGGCCGGGTGATCGCGGTCTCTTCCATCGCGGGGCTGCGCGGCACACCCGGGGCAGGTGCCTATGCTGCCTCGAAACATGGCGTCGTCGGCATGATCCGCTCCTTTGCCGAGGATTTCCTGGGCCAGCCCTATACCTTCAACTCGATCTGCCCGGGCTATGTCGATACCCCGATCGTGACCCGCAATACCGACGCCATCGCCGACCGCGCAGGCGTGTCCAAGGACGAGGCCCGTGACATGATGGTGCAGATGAACCGCCATCAAAAGCTGATCTCGCCCGAAGAGGTCGCCGCCGCCGCGCTCTGGCTGTGCAATCCCCTGAGCGAGAGCACCAACGGCACCGAGGTGCGCATCGCCGGGGGCCAAGTCTGAACCTTTCGCATACATGAACTTGGCAGGCCGGGCAAAACCCGGCCCGCTATCCGATAACAGGCCCCCATCCCGCGCCTGTTTTTGAATGACAACGCGTCCTGCGCCCATCCTGCCTCCACAAGCGCGGTCCACGACCAGTGGCCGCTTTGAGACGGAGGCACACATGACCCGAAAATCCACGATCCTGACACTGACCGCCCTGGCCTCGGTCGCGCTCGTCGCGGCGCTGACCTTCACCGCGGGAGAGGACGGTCAGGAAACCGCGCGCCTCACCGCGCCCGCCCCGGTCACCGCCGAACCGCTCTGACAGTCTTCAGAACAGACCCGAGAAGCGTTCGGGGAGCTTGAACTGCACCGCATATTCCGGCCGATCGAACTCGAACAGATCACTCTTGCCGCGCGGGCCGAACGTGTCGCGCATATGCTGGCGATAGGGCGTCATGTCGAACCCGTCGACCAGCTCATGCGCAGCAAACGCTTGAAAGACGGCCCGGTCTTCGCCGCGCGCTTCGGGGAACCAGTGCCGTCCGATCGCCGTCTGCTTCACCCCCGCCCCGATCTCCTGCGTCACCGCGTTGCGCCGGTCCATCGCACTGACATATTCCCGGAAATCACAGAATTTCAGGTGGAACAGATACAGATCGTCGGGCGCATG
This sequence comes from Aquicoccus sp., assembly GCF_041686535.1. Taxonomy (NCBI): domain Bacteria; kingdom Pseudomonadati; phylum Pseudomonadota; class Alphaproteobacteria; order Rhodobacterales; family Paracoccaceae; genus Aquicoccus; species Aquicoccus sp. The sequence goes on from NZ_JAWLDS010000067.1 coordinate 13,530, forward strand.
CAGCTTGCCATATTGCGTGAAATGCCCGCCCCGCGAGATCTTGGTTCCCACCGACACCACACATGGCTTGGAATAATGCGGTGCCAGCCGCACATGCCGCCGCGGTCCCAGAATCCGCTCTCCCACTGGTTCGGGCTCCAGGTCGATCCGGTGAATCACCTCCAGCCCGAGGGGAGTGAACACCCGCTGCCCCGGCGCATCCCACATATACTCCAGAAGGGTCTTGCCACAGGCCGGATCGACCACGACCAACTCGTCGACATCGCCCACGACCACATGGTCGTAATAGGCCCGCAGCCCGGTCACCAGGTAGTTCAGAAACCGCCAGCGTTTCATGTCGAAATTCTTGTGCGGATCGCCCGGAATCCCGATGACGTTGCACCCCGCGGCCAGATCGGCCACCGCCTCGCCCCGGCCATGGTTCACGATATAGCAGTTCTCGCGCCCCAGAACCTCGCCGTAATGATGCAGCCAGGCGCGCAGGAAAAACAGATCGTCGCGCACCATGGTCAGCGCGGCCAGTTTCGATTGCATATGCCCCCGTCCCCTTGCGGCCCTCATGCGGGGCCTTCTTCATGCCGTGCTTTTTCCTAACCGGTTTGATGCAGCAAAAGAAATGAAATAATCTCGGACGAGAGGCGCGCCACCGCACGCCGCTACAACCGAGACCGGACCGCATGACCTATCCCATCCCCGGAGGCTTTCGCCAGAGCGGGCGGCTCGTCCGGCGTGTGAACGCCCTTCCTATTGGCCGGTTTCAGGTGCTCGGAGAGCGCGCCAGCGCCACCAACCTCGTGCGCAAGCTGATCGAGAAGAACCTAAGGATTCGGCGCAGCGAGGCGCTGGGCTGGAAACATGCTGTCCCCCACATGGTCGCAATCCCGGCCGATTTTCTCACCATCGTGGTGGTGCGCCACGCCGAAAGCTGGGCGCTCTCAATGTTCAAACGCCCATGGCACGCCGACCCCGCGATCCAGGCGCTGGATCTCTCCGCGTTCCTGCGCGCCGAATGGCGCGGCGTGGTCGACCGGCTGGGTGATTTCGCGGAAATCCCGCCCGAGATCGCCAAGGACGTACGCAATCGCGAGTTGCAGTTCGATCGCCACCCGCTCACCGGCGCGCCATTTCCCAATCTTTTCGCCCTGCGCCGGGTCAAGCTGGCGGCGATGCTGGGCATGCTCAACCGCGACTGCAACGTGATGCTCCTGCGCGCCGAAGAGGTGCAGGCCGACCCAGAAGGCTTTGTCACATGGGCCAGCGACGCCCTGGCCCTCGCCCGCAAAAGCGACACGTTCCAGGGTGCTACCCGCCGCATGGGCACCCGGTTCCGCCGGGCGGTGCCCTTTGAAAAGGCCCCGACGCGCCTCGATGCCGCCGACCGCGCCTTCATGACCGGCGCGTTGGACCTCGCTCTCGAATCGGCGCTGGGATACGATTACTCGCCTGACTGAACTTTAGTGATCTCGCGCACGCCCTTCAAACCCAGCAGGACAAAGGGTGCGCCGTGCATCAAGAAGTCGAAAATGTCGATCGCCTGCGTCAACTCCCCGGCCGCCAGCATCTTGAGCTTTTCCCAGACATGCGGCTCGGGCACGAAGGGCGCGAGACCCAGGAAGATGGTCACGAAGGCCAGAACCGGCCATGAAAGACTGTCCAGAAACCGCATCATGCCCCCGTATTGCCTCGTCTCGGTAACGAAAAAAGCGCCCGCGAGGGGCGCCTTTTCAAAGCAGCGGTGGCGCGGTTGACGGGGCTCGAACCCGCGACCCCCGGCGTGACAGGCCGGTACTCTAACCAACTGAGCTACAACCGCCCACTGCTTACGCCCGGGCTGTGCGCCTGAGCGTGGCGACGTGTTTAGGGCCAGCCGCGCAGGGCGTCAAGCGCCTCTTGACCCGATAATGGCGAAAAATGCACGGGCCCATGCGTGGCACGATGGTCACATCCGGGCTTCGGGCATATTTTTGCCGCAATTCGGCCCGGTACATGCCGCTTTTCCCGCAAAACCTCGAAGCAAAGAACCGCGCGGCCGGCGCAATGCCGGACCGCGCCCACGAGCAGCACGCGCAGAAAGGGCAAGCAATGGCCTCGTCGAAACCGCCGAAACCGGCCAATGGGCCGGTGCCGGGACCTTCCTCCCGCCCCGAAACCAGGCATCCCCGTCCCGAGGCACGCCCCAAACCCGTGATCACCGATTACGCCTCGCTTTGAGGTGACAGCGCCAGGCCGGCGATCTATCCTGTGCGCATGAGCACCCCGATTTCGTCGATCCGCAATCTCGGCCCCGCCACGGAAGCGGTCTTTGCCCGCGCCGGAATCACCTCGGCCGAACAGTTGCGCGAAATCGGCGCCGATGCCGCCTATGCCCGCCTGCTCGAAACCGGACAGCGCCCGCATTTCATCGCCTATTACGTGCTCGTCATGGGCCTGCAGGGCCGCCCGTGGAACGATTGCAAGGGCAGCGAGAAAGCCGCACTGCGCAAGCGTTTCGACGCGCTCCGGGCCAGCGGACATGACAAGGGCCGCTCCGATCTCGAAGCGGCCCTCAACACGATTGGCGTGATCGAACGAAAGGCTTAGCCGACCAGTTCAAGACCCGAGAAGAAGAACGCGATCTCTTCCTTCGCCGTGTCCGGCCCGTCCGAGCCGTGAACCGAGTTTTCTCCGATCGACAGCGCGAATTCCTTGCGGATGGTGCCCGCGTCGGCTTCCGCAGGGTTGGTCGCGCCCATGATCTCGCGATTGCGGGCAATGGCATTCTCGCCTTCCAGCACCTGCACCACGATCGGCTCGGAAATCATGAACTCGCACAGCTCGTCAAAGAACGGGCGGTCCTTGTGAACGCCGTAGAAGGTCTGCGCCTGCGCCAGCGTCAGCCGGATGCGTTTCGACGCAACGACGCGCAGCCCACCCTCTTCCAGCATCGCGGTGATCTTGCCGGTCAGGTTGCGCTTGGTGGCGTCGGGTTTGATGATGCTGAACGTGCGTTCCAGTGCCATGTGTCAGGGCTCCTCAGAAGGGGGGTTAATGAATTGGCGTCGCCCTAGCATGGGTCATGGGGATTGAAAAGCCGCCACGACGGGCCCCGGTCAAATCTCCGGTCGTGCCCGCTCCAGCCGCCCCACCGCATAGGCCCCGACGAGCCCGATCACGCCCGAAACCGACAGCGCCCCCAGAAGCACGTAAACCCCGTACGCATTGGCCACCAACGCGCCGACCAATGTCGAGATCGCGGCCCCACCGGCCAGCGTCAGCGCCCCCGAAAGCCCCGAGGCCGAGCCCGCCAGGTGCGGCGCCACCGACATCACCCCGGCATTCGCCCCGGGCAGGGTCAGCCCGTTGCCGATGCCGACACAGACCGACCCGGCAAAGAACACCGCCGGATGCAGCGCACCACCCGCAACTGCCGCCATCGCCAGCAACGGCCCGATCACCACCACCCAGCGCCCCAGGATCATCAACCGCACGATTCCCCAGCGCCGCGTCGTGCGCGCCGCCACGATATTGCCCAGCATGAACCCCGCCGAGGTCGAGCCCATCCCGATGCCAAGCTCGGTCGGGCTCAACCCGTACTGCGCCTCGGCGACCTGCGGCGCACCGCCCATGAAGGCGTAAAAACCGCCGACCGAGAACACCAGCACCACGCAATAGGCCCAGAAAAGTGCTGCGCGAAACAACTCGGGATAGGCGCGGAACTGGTCGGCGAAACTGGCCGAAGGGTTCTGGTTGGTCTCGCCCATGTCGGCCCAGACCAGCCAGGTGAGCACGGCGCCCAGCGCCATGAACAGCCAGAAACTCATGCGCCAGCCGAACAATTCGTCCAGCACCCCGCCGATCACCGGCCCCATCAGCGGCGCAAGCGCCATCGCCGTGCCCACCACGCCCAAAAGCCGCGCCGCCTCTTCGGGCGGGCACATGTCTCGGATCACCGCGCGGCTCAGCACCATGCCCACGCCGACCCCGCATTGCAGCATCCGGAACCCGAGGAAAACCCAGACATTTTCCGCCAGCGCGCACCCTATCGAGGCCAGCGCGAACACCGCGACCCCCCCCAGCATCACCGGCCGCCGCCCGATCCGGTCACTCAGCGGGCCAAGGATCATCTGCAACAGCGCCGACATCGCCAGATATCCGCCCAGCGCCAGTGAAACGAGCGCGTAATCGGCCTCGAACTCGGCCGCGATCTTGGGCATCGACGGCAGGAACATGTTGAGCGCCAGAACACTGAGCCCGGTCAACAGGATCAGGGTCAGCAATCGGGGCGGGGTACGCGCGGGCACATCGGGCGCGGCAGGGGCAGCCATGGGACAATCCGTTCACAAAGCAACGGACCAGCGGTAGCGCGCCGCCCCCCGGGTTGCAAGGTCATGCCCCCCGAATGCCGCCGCGTCAGGAAAGGGCAGTGGCAGCTGACCGGAATTGTCAGATCGCGGTTGAAAGCCCTTGGCGGAACTTTCGACAAGCGGGCAACGCCCGACCGCGCGCGGGCGCTGACACCGGTTGTGCTGGGCATTTTATCGGGCCGTATCTTCCAACGACTACCGGCAGTTCGACGTTGAAAAGCGCCCATCCGGGGGGGGGCGGTCGGGCGCTGCCCGGACGGCTTCGCCGCTGTTCCGGGCAACGGCAACACCGCCCGGCAAAGCAACCGCACCACCCTTTGCCTGCCC
>NZ_JAWLDS010000068.1:0-17518 GCF_041686535.1 Aquicoccus sp.
CATTCCTTTCCGCCTATGGCACACGGGCCGGGGTGCTGCGCCCGATGCTCGAGGCGTTCGGGCCGGGCGATGTGTGGGCCTGGGCCGAGGGGCTGGGGCAGACGGTCTTCACCGGCTCGTCGGGGCGGGTTTTCCCGCACGCGATGAAGGCATCGCCCCTTTTGCGCGCCTGGCTGGGGCGGCTCGACGGGCTGGGCGTTGCGATCCGCACGCGCTGGCGCTGGACCGGGGGCGCGACATTCGACACGCCCGAGGGGCGGCGGGTGCTGGCGCCGGATGTCACCGTGCTGGCCTGTGGCGGGGCAAGCTGGGCAAGGTTGGGGTCGGACGGGGCCTGGGCGGACAGCTTGCCCGCGGAGACGCTGGCCCCGTTCCGCCCCGCGAACATGGGGTTCCACGTCGATTGGTCCGCGCACATGGCCCGGCATTTCGGCCAGCCGGTCAAGAACGTGGTCCTGCGCGCGGGGCCGGTGCAACAGCGCGGGGAGTTCGTGGTCTCGGCGCGCGGGATCGAGGGTGGCGGGGTCTATGCCGTCTCGGGCGCGATGCGCGACGGGGCCGCGCTGGTGCTCGACCTCCTGCCCGATTTCGGCGAGGCGGACATCCGCGCCCGGCTGGCGGCACGACGGCCCAAGGAGAGCCTCGCCAACACCTTGCGCAAGCGGCTCAAACTCGACCCGGTGAAACAGGCGCTCCTGATGGAGTTTGCCCGTCCCCTGCCCGATGACCTGGCCCCGGCCTTGAAGGCGCTGCCGGTGCGCCATGGCGGGCCGCGCCCGATGGACGAGGCAATCTCGACCGCCGGGGGGCTGCGCTTCGAGGCGCTGGACCGGGGGCTGATGCTGCGCGACCGGCCGGGATGGTTCGCGGCGGGCGAAATGCTGGATTGGGAGGCGCCGACGGGCGGGTATCTGCTGACCGGGTGCCTGGCCTCCGGGCGCTGGGCGGGGGAACATGCGGCGGCGTGGGTTTCGGGGCGGAATTGACAATCGTCAATGCCCGTCGGCCGGTGGCGTGACAGAGGTTCCAGGCACCGGGTCATGCACGCGAAAGGGGCTGAGATGGGGTTGTTCTTCCTTGGGTTCTTCTGGTTCGCAGGCATGGCGGTCGCCACCGCCCTGCCCATCGTGATGGGCGCGCGTCATGGTGTGGCGCTGGCCTTGGGGATCGCGATCCTGTGCATTTTGGCGTTGCAGGGGCTACATTTTTCCGCGGGCCTTGCCTGTGCCGGGGGGGCCTGCGGCGACCTTGGGGCGCTGATGGATCATATCCGGCTGGTGCTGGCCTCGCTCACCGGGCTGGGCCTCGTGGTTGGGCTTGGGGCCGCTTGGATGATTCAGCGGCGAGAAGGCGCGGAGAAGGGCTAAGCGCTTCAGCTCAGCGCTTCGACCCGGGCGCCGCCGAAGCGGGCGACCATGTCGGTGATGCCCTTTTCATCAGGCATGAGGCAGGCCGCGGTCGAGAGCGCATCGGCCAGCCCCGCCGAACGGGCAGAGATGCTGACCGCGCGGGTGGGTGGCTCCTCGCCCCGCGGCGAGAGGATATGCCCCTGTTTGCCATCGGCATCGAGCACTGTTCCAAGCGTTTCCGAACTCGCCAAGGCGCGATCGGACAGGGTGAGTGCGCCGCCGGACTTCAATTCGACCGGCCAGTCGGGTCCGATCGCCTGCATCTCGCCGGTGTCGATGAAGCCCATCTCCAGCCCTTCGCGCCGCAGGAGCATGGCCACCCGGTCGGCCACCACGCCCTGCGCCACGCCGTTGAGCGTGAGCGCCATGCCGGGGCGGGCAAAACGCACGGACTGCGCGGAGAAGTCCACCCCGCGCCAGCCGATCAGGGCGCGCGCCTGCGCGATCTCGTCCCCGGTCGGGGCGCGACCCGCGGCATGCGCCTCGGCCAGCGCCGCCCAGAGCGGTTGCACCGTGGGATCGAAGCGCCCGCCACTGGCCGCGTGAACCGCGGCGCAAAGCGCCAGGCATTCGAGCAGTTCCGGCGCGGGCGCGTCGAGCCGACCTTCACGGTTGAGCCGCATCAGGGCCGAGTCCGTCTTGTAGAGGCTGAACACCTCTTCGAGCCGGGCAATATCGGCCAGCGCCATGCGGGCAAGGCGCGCGCCATCGGGATGGGCAAGGCGCAACTCCACCCGCGCACCCATCGCGAAACCGCGCCAGACGCGCGGGGGCTCGTTGGCCAGCACGGGCAGTCCGGCAGCCAGCGGAAGTGCGGCGGAAATGGTCAGAAGGCGGCGGCGGGTCAGGCGGCGCATGGGTTTATCCTCCGCTCGTGTTGGTGATCGCCCGCAGGCGGTCGAGATAGTCGCTGTCATCGTCGCCGGAGGGCGCGGTCTCGGGCGCGTTCTCGGGGGCGAAGACGCGATCGTCGGGAATATCGGCCAGCTCCATCAGCACCCCGCCATGCCGGTCGGCGAAATCGCGGGCGGCGGCGCGGTCGGAGAAGGGCACGAACTCCTGCGCGCCCATGCCACCGGCGATGGCCGCGCCCACGACATAAACGGCCTCATCGGCGGCGATCCAGTTGTCCTTGCCGGGATCGTCCCAATCGGGCGCCACGGCCATGTCACTGACATAGATCGCGCTGATCGCGTGGCTTTGCTCGGGCATCCGGCGATAGGCCTCGGCGTCGCGCACCTGGCTGAAAAAGAGCGGATGGGGCATCCCGTCGAGATGCACCTGCGCCTTGGGCCCGGGATGTTCGAGCAGGTCCATCTGGCAGAAATGGCCCACCGCCTCGGCGGTCATGGTGACGGGGTCCGGGGGTGCTTCGGCCTCTTGCTTGCAGGCTGTGAGCGCGAGAACGGCGAGAAGGACAATGCGTTTCATGGGGTCACCCTGCGAAACGCCGCGACGGCCAGCGCCAGCGCGGCAAAGGGCCAGAGCGCCAGCGAGGTGAGCGCGGCCCAGGCCGGAATGGAACTGGCCGCCCCCGCGAGGCCCGCAGCGGCGGCGGTCGCCTCGGACGCGGCGAGGTTGAACAGGCGGAACGCATCGGCCGGGTTGGCCAGCATCGCCCAAGGGAAAATGTCGGTGGTAAAGCGGCCGCCGTCATCGGCAACGAGCGCGGCCAGGAGACCCAGATCGTAAAGCACGATCAGCCCGAGCCAAAGCCCGATCGCCAGCCCCGCCGCCCCCGAGGGGCGCCGCGAGAGCGCGGAAAGCGCGTAGCCCGCGCCGAGAAACACCGCGCCCAGCACCATCGACGACCAGAAGAGCCGCCACAGCGCGGGAATCCCGGCAAGCGCACGGTCGTCACCGATCCATGCCGCCAGCGCCGCCAGCCCGTAGCCTGCCGCCAGCGCGATGGCCAGCACCGCGACATGGGCGAGAAGCTTGCCCAGAAGGATCTCGCTGCGCGACAGCGGATAGGTGAGCAAAAGCGGCAAGGTGCCGCGCTCGACCTCGCCCGCCAACGCGTCGAAACTCATCAGCAGCGCGACCAGCGGCACGAGATAGACCGCCAGAGAGGTGAGCGAGGCCACCACCACCGAGAGCCGGTCCGCGCCCAGCGCGCCGGTCGGCGCGGACCCCGCCGCCGAGAGGACCAGCGAGAAAAGCGCCATCATCGCCACCGCAACCGCCACCCAGCGGTTGCGCAGGGCGATGCGGAACTCGGTCTGCGCCATGGAAAGAATGCGGTTCATTGCCCGGCCCTCCGGCTGTAATGGCTGTAGATGTCTTCGAGGCTGGGCGGCTGGATGTCGATATCGGCGATCCGGTCGGACAGGTCGGCAATCCGGACCAGCACGGAAAGCTTCTCGTCCTGCGGGCAGGACAGCACCACCTGTTCGCCCTCTTGTTCCGACCCGGGCAACGCCTTGAGCACTGTCGTGGTGGAACAGGGGATGTCCGAAGGCGTGACCACGATGCGCACCGGCAAGGTGGCGCGGCGGCGCAGGTCGGCCATCGACCCCTCGGCCACGATGACGCCGCCCGAGAGGATCACCATCCGGTCGGTGCGCGCCTCGACCTCGGTCAGCGCGTGGCTGGACAGAAGGATCGCCGTGCCCTCGGCGGCCAGCCCGTCGAGAATGGCATAGAAATCGCGCCGCGAAACGGGATCGAGCCCCGATGTCGGCTCGTCCAGCACCATCAGGCGCGGGGTGCCGATGAGCGCCTGTGCAAGGCCAACGCGCTGGCGCATGCCCTTGGAATAGGTGCCGATCCGGCGGTTGGCGGCCGCGCCCAGCCCCACCCGGTCGAGCAGCGCCATCGCGCCCGAGGCGGGCAGCCCGCGCAGGCGCAGGTAATGGGCGATCTGTTCGCGTCCGCTCAACGCCGGGTGAAAGGCCACGTTCTCGGGCAGGTAGGCAACGCCATCGCGCGCGCGGGACGATCCCGGCGTGGTGCCCAGCACCTCGACCGTGCCCTCTTCATGTGGGATGAGGCCGAGCACGATCTTCATCAGCGTGGATTTGCCCGCGCCGTTATGGCCCAGAAGCGCCACGCGCTCACCGGCCGCCACCGAGAGCGACACGTCGCAGAGCGCCGCGACACCGTCAAAGCGCTTAGTGAGATGTGAGAGGGTCAGCATCGTTGAACTTTCGTGTTTTCGCCGCCGCGATGGCCTCGGCCTCATCGGCCAGGAACTCGGGCGGAACGGGAATTTCGACAGGATGGGTGAGCGGCGCGCCATCGACCACACCACCGGGCAGCGTTGCGGGAAAGGCGGCCTGAGACCAGCGCACGAGTTGCACGGCGGGCGAGCCCATCAGGAGCTTGGCCGAGGGTTGCGACCACAGGATGTGATCCATCAGGTCATTGGGTCGGAACGCGCTGTCGGCCCGCCCGTCGCCGTCAAGGTCGAAGGCCGGGTGGTCGGACCAGAAATTGCCGCGCCCTGCAAGACTCCATTCGACATCCGTGGTGCCGACATACTTGACCTGCGTGCGGTTGCCGATGAAGGCGTTGCCGGTGATGCCGTTGCGTTCGGAACCGGCGGTGAAATGGATGCCGATCTCGCAGCCCTCGAAGCGGTTGTTCGCAATGAGGTTCTTGTGGGCGTTGTAGATGAAGGTGCATTTCTCATGCGTGCCGCCGCGGACCAGGTTTCCGGCAACATCGGCGTCATTGGCATAGTTGAGCATGAGCCCGTGGGTGCGATCGCCAAGCGACAGGTTGTCCTCTATCACCGCCCGGTCGGAGAACATGATGGCATAGCCCAGCGTGTTGCCGATGCTGATGTTTTCCCGCACCTCGGAGTCGTTCGTGTGCATGAAATGCACGGCAAAGCGAAGGTTGCGGAAAATGTTCCCGGCAAAGACGTTGCGGCGCGAGACATTGGTGAAGATGCCGTCGCGGCCAAGGCTGATGTCGTTGCCGATCACCCGCGCGCCCGGCGCGTTCCAGACATAGATGCCGTTGCCGCGGTCGTTCATGCGGTTATCTTTGCGCCCGACGATGGTATTGCCGCGCACGATGCTGTCATTCGCGCCGTGAATGTCGACGCCGTAGAGATTGCCCAGGATGCGGTTCTTCTCGACCAAGGCGCGGCGGGCGGTTTTCGACAGTTGCACGCCCGAATCGATTTCCTCGTGGTTGTTGCCCGATCCGGTGATCTTGAGGCCGCTTACTGTGACATCTTCACCGGTCACCGTGATGACCGACCCGGTGCCGCCGCCGTCGATTTCGGCCTGCCCCTGCCCATCGAGCGTGATGGGCTGCGACAGGGTCACCGGGCCATGATAGCGGCCCGGTGAGAGGATCAGCACATCGCCGGGGTCGGCCCCGGCGATGGCCTTTTCCAGGGCACCGTCGCCCGGGCGCACAGGCACCTCCGCCGCCCACGCGAGGGGCGCGGCGAGGATGCACAGAAGGGCAAGGGCGAAACGGTGCGGCATGGCTCAGGCTCCCTTGGGCTTGACCAGCATGCGGCCGCGCATTTCCATGTGCAGCGCGTGGCAGAACCACTGGCAGTAATACCAGTAGACCCCCGGCTTGGCCGCGGTGAAGGTCACCGACGCGGTAGCCATCGGCGCAAGTTCCATCGCGACCCCGTGATCGCCGAGGCAGAACCCGTGGGTGAGATCGTCGATGTCGTCAAGGTTGGTGATGATCACCGTCACCTCGTCACCTTGCGTCACCTCGAACTTTTCGAGGCTGAACATGGGCGCCTGGCTCGACATGTAGACCCGCACCTTGTCGCCGTCGCGGATCACCGTGTCCATGTAGTCGTCGATATCGACGCCGTCGGCCTCGGCCTGGGCGCGCGTTTCGGCCCACATCGGATCGTTGCGATCCCAGATGCTGACCGGGTTCACGATATCGCGCCGCACGAGGATCGCGTCATGCGGCTCGGCGAAGGTCGGGCCGTCGTGGACCACATTCATCTCGTCGTTGGAGATGTCGATGATCTGCTCGTTCTCGGGCTTGAGCGGGCCGACGTTGAGGAAACGGTCCTTCGAGAACTTGTTGAGCGACAGGAGCCAGCGGCCGTCGGCCTCCTTCGTCTCGCCCATCGTGGTGCTGTTGTGGCCGGGCTGGTAATGCACGTCCACCTTGGACACGAGCGGATCCACGTCCTCGCCGTTGTAGGCGCGGATCGCCTTCTCGATGTTCCACTTCGCGATCTGGCTGTCGAGGAAGAGCGTGGTGAAGGCGTTGCCCTGTCCGTCGAAGGCGGTATGAAGCGGCCCGAGGCCCAGCTCCGGCTCCGCCACGACGACCGAGCGCGGATCGGCGTCGCTGTCGAAGAGCGCGTCGAACTTTGTCACGTCAAGCACCGAGCAGGTTGGCGAGAGCTTGCCGTTGACGACGACGTGTCGCTCGTCGGGCGCGGTGTTGATGCCGTGCGGGCTGTTGGGGATAGGCACGTAGCGGGTGTATTTCTTGTTCTGGCCCTTGCGCCCGTCGATCACCTTGACGCCGTTCAGTTCCTGGAAATCGCCCTCTTCGATACCCTTCTCGATCTCGGCCAGGTTGAAGATCACGACATGGTCCATCTCGTTTTCCGTCATCTCGGCCAGGTTCATGCCCATTTCCGAGTTGTAGGAGGTCGAGAAGGCGTATTTGCCCTGGTAGTCGCAATCGGTGTTGTCGAGGTTGCCCGACACGATCACCTGCCATGCCACCTTCATCGTGTCGCCGTCGAGCGCGGTGAAGAAGTTGACGTATTTCTCGGGTTCGTCCAGCACCTTGCCGTCATTGACCATCGGGGTTTCGTCTTCGCCATTGGCAAAGACATAGCCGGTGCGCGGGAATTTCTGCGGGCGCAGCCCATGGATCGCCTTGGCGTTGGGGATCTCGGTGATCTTGTCGCATTTCATCACGTCGCAACGCACCCGCGCCACACGCGTGTTGGCCTTGTCGTTCATGAAGAGATAGCGCCCGTCATAGGTGCCGTCGGTGAACGACATGTGCGGGTGGTGCAGATCGCCGTTGTCATGGATGCGCTTGCCGTTGGCGTTGAGGAACGCCTTGGTTTCCGGCCGCATCCCCTCTTCGAAGATCCTGAGGCTTTCGTTGGTCTGGCCCCAGCCGGTGGCCGAGCAGCGGTTGAACACCGGAACACGCATCAGCTCGCGCATCGACGGAAAGCCGAGGATGCGAAGCTCGCCGGTCTGGCCCGAGGACCAGAAGCCATAGTACTCGTCCAGTTCGCCAGGGGCGAGGTGGAGCTGATCGCTCGCGGCCTGGGCCGTGCCGGTGCTGGCCGCGGTGGCCACGCCCGCGGCGCCGCCCATCATGGCCAGCCGCGCGCCTCCGGCGCCGCCCACAAGGGCTGCACCGCCCGCCGTGGCGCCCAGAAGGCCCCGGCGGCTGATGCCCGATTTATTGGTTGTGTCAGTCATTGACTAATCCTTTCGCTTGGTTGGGATGGTTGGTCAGCACCCGGTCGAGCGCAGCCGCGCCGCCCGAAGCGGATTCGCGCCGCTTGAGCTTCTTGATGACGACCGGGCATTTGGTTTCGGACTGGTAGAGCACCTGGCAATGCATGCAGTTCAGGCACTCGTTGGGGTTGATCTCACCGGTGGGATGGATCGCCTGCACGAAACATTCATGCGCGCAGGTCTGGCAGGGGTTGCCGCATTCCTTGTACCGCTTGAGCCAGTCAAAGGTGCGCAGCCGCGCCGGGATCGCCAGCGCCGCACCGAGCGGGCACAGGTAGCGGCAGAAGAAACGCTCGACGAACAGCCCAGCGATCAGCAATGCCGCCGCGTAGGCCACGAACGGCCATGCGCGGATGAATTTCATGATGATCGCGGTCTTGAACGGTTCGACCTCGGCCAGCGCCTCGGCCTGTTCGATCGAGGCCAGCGAGACCCCGAAAAGGCCAAGGAAGATCATGTATTTCAGCGGCCAGAGACGTTCATGCAGGCCCCATGGCAGGGTCCATTGCGGTATGCCCAGCTTGCGGCCGATCTGGTTGGTCAGTTCCTGCAACGCGCCGAACGGGCAGAGCCATCCGCAATAGGCCCCCCGCCCCCAGAAGATCAGCGCCGCCGCGACCGAGAACCACAGGATGAAAGTCAGCGGGTCGAGCAGGAACGCCTGCCAGCTGAAATCGCTGGTCAGCGCGCCAAAGAGCGCCATCAGGTTCACCACCGAAAGCTGTGCATTCGCATACCAGCCCAGGAACACCAGCGTCACCGTCAGGAAGGACATGCGGAACCAGTAGGTCACGCGCTCGGAGCGGGTCAGGAAACCCTGGAAGAAGAACGCGCCGGTCAATATCGTCAGCATCACGCCCAGGATGACGACCTCGGGGATCTTGTCGCGCCAGATCCGTTTCCAGAGGGCGCTTTGCGCGGCCTGCTCCTCCTGATCGGCCATGGCCTGCGCGGCGCCGGCTTCACCCGAGGCATCATCGGCGCGGGGAAGCTCGCGCAAGTATTGGCGCGGCAGGGTGTAGCCAAGCTCGAAGGTGGTAAAGACCCGCTCGATCGCGGCCACGTCGCGCTGCACCAGAAGTTGCAGGCGGAACGGCTTGGTCGGGTCGAACCCGGCATCGGCGGGGATCTTGAACAGGTCGGTCTCGCCAAAGCGCGGCGCGCCCTCGGCGGCGATGTTGCCCAGACGCCGGTGCCAGCGGTCGCGGAACCGCACCGAGGTATCGTCCTGGATGAGCACGATGCGGTCGAAAACGCCGCCGCGCACATAGCCCGAACCCTTGAAGGAATAGAGCCCGCGTCCGGCGACCATGATCGCGTGCTCACCTTCGTCGAGCCATTCGTCAAGGTTGGCATATTCCGACCTGCCCAGGAGCGCGCGGCCGACCGGCGGGGCGGAGACCAGTGCAAGCTGCATCTCGATGAACTGGGCCTCTGGCGGGGCGTCGATCGGGCGCTCGGCGGCGCGCGGGTCGTCCACCTGCTCGAACGCGGCATTGACCTGCCCCACGTCGAGCGACAGCCGCCGCAACGTGCCGTCGCCTTCGAGCGTCATCCAGTCCTGCGCGGCCTCGGCCTCGGGGTCGATCTCGTATTGTGGACCGGTGGGCGCGCCTCGAGGCTCCAGCCCGCCAAGGCCCAGCGCGCGCGCCACCTTGAGCCCGGCGCGCACGATGGAGTCGTCGATCACCATGATGGTGACGGTTGCCCCGGCGATGATCTTGAGGTCATGGCTGGTGCCGCCCGATTCGGCCTCGGCCACGAGGTCGAGCCCCACGTAATCCGAGGCCAGCGCCTTGATCTTGCTGTCGGGAATTCCGATCAGGATGATCGGCTCGGAATGCTTGACCAGTTGCACTCCCGAAACCCGCGCGTCGGTATCGACGGCCACCATGGTGTGAATGGGCTTGCCCGAATAGCCGGTGGTGCCGACGAAATCCGACGCGATGAATGCCCAGCCAACGGTTTCGCCATCCTTGAGCACCGGCGCGACGGGCAGATCCTCGCGCATCTGGCCATAGCCATCGGCACCTTCGACCAGGTCGGAGGCGGGCATTTCGTCGAGGAAACGGGAGAGATGGGGCTGTTGCGCCTGAAGGGCGGCGGGCAACGACAGCAGCAGGGCGAGGACGAGGGGCAGGAAACGACGCATCAGATCACTTCTTCTTCACTTGGGGGACCACGCGGTGCCGGTAGCAGCGACCGCCGTACGGGGAGACGCGGCCGGGCAGTGACGGGCCAGTCGGCAAAATTCTGCGTCAGCGTGAGCGAGCGGCAATCGGAGCGGTCCGGCAGAACCGCGTGAGACGTTTCGCAAGCCGCACAGCACGACCCGCATTCCGACAGGGGGCCATCCGAAAGCGGGTTGCCCCCGGCATCGACACGGATCGTCTCGACCCCGGTCGCACCACAGATCACCATGTCGAAGCCCGCCGCCTGGCCAGGCACCGGCAAGAGCCCGGTCATCAGACCGGGCAACAAGGCCAGAACCAGCAGGAGTCGGACGAGCGCTTTCATGACATCTTGATGTCCGTTTTCGCCGTCGCGCTTCTTGACTATTGTCAACGGTTTCGCGATTTTTTCACCCTTGACAGGAAGAAAATCCTGAACGTGAACTGGCAAGGCTCGCGTTTCTTGCGCCATTTCAGTGCGATGTGCCCTCGGCGAATGTGATCTTGTTCCACACGTTATACTTGCCCGAGGGCTTTTTCATCGGCAGGCGCGTGACCTCTTCGAGAGAATCAGCGTCATAGACGATCACCGCGCCGTCATCCTCCCAGATCGAAACAAGCGCATGGCGCCCGTCACGGGTGAACTCGGTATGGGCGACGGTCTTGCCCGGCGCGGGGCGCAGGGTCTTGACGATTTCGAGCGTTTCCTTGTCGATCACGTGCATCACGTCGCGATTGGGGCCGAAGAACACGTCGGCCCAGGCATAGCGGCTGTTGGCATGGGAGCGCATGAAGAAGCCGGGGCCCTCGGTCTCGATCCGCTTGACCGTCTGCCAGGTTTCCATGTCGATGACGGAAATCATCCCCTCCTTGAGATGCGGGGTGGCCATGACCCGCGTGCCGTTCCACTCCCAGGTGATGCCCGAACCCAGATGCGGCATGCCGGGCAGGTCGATCTCGGCCACTTCCTGCCCGCTGACGAGGTCGAGCACGCGCGCCTTTTCGGTCTCGCGCGAGGCCCCGATGAGGTGTTCGTAGCCCTGATCGAAGAAGAAATCGTCGAGGATATTTTCGACCGCGATCTTGCGGATCCGGAATCCGTGGGCGGTCTCCGTCGGGTCTTCGAGGCGGGTGTCGGAGGTGGAAATTTCCCAGACCTCGGGAATGTCCTTGAGGGCCAGCACGAAACTGTCGCGCGGCGGGGCCTGGTAGACGGCGGAAACCCGGCTCGGCGTGCCGTCGCTTCCCTCGACCTCGATCACGCGCTCGGGGCGCAGTGTCTCGGCATCGAGAATGGTCAGGGTCATCGGCAGGTAATTGGCCACGGCCAGCCATTGGCCATCCGCACTGATCGCGATGTTGCGCGCGTTGAGGCCGGCACGGATGCGGCCCACCTCGGTCAGGCCCCAGAGGTCGTATTTCTGCACCCAGCCATCGCGCGAGACAACATAGACAAGCCGCCCATCGGGGCTGAATTTCGGCCCGCCATGCAGGGCAAAGGGGGTTTCGAACCGGGCCAGGCGCACGAAGCTGTCACCGTCGAGCACCGAGACATGGCTGTCGGCGATCTCGACCGCAAGGGTCACGTTCATCGGATCGGCGTCGAAAACCGGGGTTTCGGCGGGGGTGTAGGCGTCGCGGAAATCACGGGTTTCGAGGATCTCGGCCATGCCCCAGTCCGGGCTTTGCGCAAGCGGCTTCGAGAGATAGGCGGCAATGTCGGTGATGTCGGTTTCGCTCAGCAGCTCGCCAAAACCGGGCATCTGCGTCGCCGCGCGCCCGTCGCGGATCACCGTGTCGAGTTTCGGCCCGTACATCCGGTGCAGCGTCTGCGGGATGAGCGCCGGCCCGGTGCCGCCAAGGCGGCTTGCCATGTGGCACTCGGCGCAATGCGCGTCATAGAGCGCGCGGCCATGGGCGGGATCGCCCCCGGCCCATCCGGTGGCTGGCGCCATCGCCAGCGTGGTGACGAGCATCACGCCGGCGAATGAGTATTTGAGGCAGGATGAAGGGGCTGGGCGGTCAGAAGAATTGATGCTTGGGGTCATGTCTCTTGCCTCGGAAGGGGGTAACGGTCAGCCGGTCGCCAAGGATTTGACCCGGGGCGAGGCCGATCTCGGCATTGGAGAGATAGCAGGCCGGGTCTTCGGCCCAGGGGTCGCCCGAGACCTGAAGCGCGCGGATGCGGGTGTTGCCGCCGCAGACATGGTTGAAGGCACAGGCCCCGCAGCGCCCCTTGAGCGGACGCGGGCGCCGGCGCAGGGTAGCGAGCATCGGGTCGTTGCCGGTCCAGAGCTGCGAGAACGGCGTCTCCTTGACGTTGCCGACGCTATAGTCGGACCAGTAGGTGTCGGGATGGATCTGGCCCAGCGGGTCGATATTGGCCACGCCCAGCCCCGAGGAATTGCCGCCCCAGGCGGCAAGATGCGCCTCGACATGGGCGGCGCGGTCCGCATCGAAATTGCGCCGGACCCAGTGCAGGAACCAGACCGCGTCAGCGTCGTTGTTGCCGGTCACGATCTCGAGTGGCGCGTCCTCGGCCACCGCGACCCAGGCGCGGTCGATCAGGATATCCATCGCCGCCTTTGTGCGGGCGTGTTGCGTGTCGTCGCCCCGGTGCTTGTCGCCGCGCCCGGCATAGACGAGATGCGAGAGGTAGAACTTGTCCACGCCCTCGCCGTCGCAGAGGTCGAGCATGTCTTCGAGCATGTGGGCGTTGTCCTCGGTGATGGTGAAGCGCAGCCCCACCTTGACCCCGCGCCGCTTGCATTCGCGCACGCCGTGCAGCGCCGCCGCATAGGCACCATCGGCACCGCGGAACCAGTCGTTGGTCTTGCCGATCCCGTCGATCGAGATGCCCACGTAGTCAAAGCCGAGATCCGCCACGCCGGCGGCGGCGCTGTCCATGATCCTGGTTCCGTTTGTTGACAAAGCGAGATAGCGGAAATCCAGCTCTTTGGCATGTTCGGCCAGTTCGAAGAAATCCGGGCGCGACATCGGCTCGCCGCCCGAGAGGATCAGCGCGGGAATGCCGAAATCCTTGAGATCGCCCATAACCCCCCTGACCTCGTCGGTGGACAATTCACCCGGGAAGCTCACATCCGCCGAGGAGGTATAGCAATGACGGCAGCGCAGGTTGCACCGCCGGGTGAGGTTCCAGATCACCACCGGCCTGACCATGCCTTCGCCCCTGCGCGCGCAGATCGGCGTGGGGTCGGTCAGTTCTTGCATGTATCGGGTCAGCCGGAACATGGGCCTCACTCCTTTGACAGGCGCATCCCGGTTTTCTTGAGGATGCGGGTGGAATAGAGAATGTCGTTTTCGCCGCAGGCATCCCCGAGGATCGCGGCGATTTCGGCGCGGCGGGCCTCAACCGAGGCACGATCGGGGCCGTGAATCATGGCAAAGAGGTTGTAGGGCCAGTCGGGCAGCGCACGCGGGCGCAGATAGCAATGGGTCACGAATTCGAGCGCACCGACCTTTTCGCCCAGAGCGTCGGCGCGGGCGTCATCGACATCCCAGACGCTCATCCCGTTGGCCAGCATACCCAGTGCATAGTGGTTGGTCGCCGCCCCGATGCGGCGGATCACGCCAACGGCCATCATCCGTTCGATGCGGGCAATCACCTCGGCCTCCTCCACGCCGATCCAGTCACCCACGACGGCAAAGGGGCGCGCGGTGAGCGGCAGCCCAGCCTGCGTGGCGGTGAGAATGCGGCGGTCTATTGCGTCGATCGTCATAGCGCCACCTGGAACCCGATGAAGAACTCCCTGAGCTTGGGAAAGCGGTGAACCGCAAGGCCGGTTTCCCGCGCGATGCGGTCGGCCTCGCGCCTGATTGCCTCGGGAGTTTCGCAGGCCAGCACGAACCACATGTTGAAGCGGTGGTGGCGCTCGTAATTGTGGGCGACCGCGTCATGGGCATTGACCCGCGTTGCAACCTCGTCGAACCGGTGCTCGGGAACGGCCATGGCGCAGAGGCAATAGGCCCCGCCGAGCGCGGTGGCGTCGATGAACGGGCCGAACCGGGTGATCGCGCCGATCCCGCGCAGCCGTTCGATCCGGCGGATCACCTCGGCCTCGTCCAGCCCGGTCGCGTCGGCCAATGGCCGGAACAGGTTCTGACAGGGTGCCAGGCCCGCCTGAAGCCGGTTCAGCAAGGCGCGGTCCGTCGCATCGAGGGAACCTTCTCGCAATCTCGACCGGTGCATGGGTTATACCGCCCCCGGGGTTGTGGCCGATGCCTGAATGGCGGTGCGCGGGGTCATGTCAAAGCCCTCCACATGCTGTGACGCTTGTCCTGTTCACGCGCAGAGTTGCGCAGATACCGTGCGGCAACCTTGACTTTCGTTAAGACGCCCGACCGCCCCGCGCGCCTATTGTTGCGTGCGAATGCGACAGGACGCGAAAGAAGATCGGAACAAGGAAATGCCAAACGCAATCATCCGCCTTTTCGGCGAAGGCCACCGCGTGTTCTTTCTGGCGGCGGGGCTCTACGCCATTTTCGCCCTCATCGTCTGGGAAGGCTGGATCGGGATTCACGCGGTGGGGGGCATGGTCAGCGACATGCCCTTTGCGCCGCCGCCCCATCTCTGGCACGCGCATGAGCTTGTCTTTGGCTACCCGGCGGCGGCGATGGGCGGGTTCTTCCTTACCGCCGTGCCGAACTGGACCGGCGCGCGGGCGGCGCGCCACGCCTTCATCGCCGGTGCCGCCGGTCTGTGGCTGGCCGGGCGGGTGGCGATCTGGTACTCGGGGAGCCTGCCGCCGCTGGCGGTGGCCGTGATCGACCTGGCCTTCCTGCCGCTGCTGGCGGCCAAGGTGCTGACCCAGCTTCTCAACCGCCCGAAACCGCAGAACATGATGTTTCTCGGCCTGCTGGCGATGATCTGGGCGGGGAACCTCATGATGCATCTCGACTGGCTCGGGGTTGCGATGGTGCTCGATGCGGGGCTACGGCTCGGGCTTTATGCCACCTGCGCGCTGATTGCCGTGCTGGGCGGGCGGGTCACGCCCGCCTTTACCCGCAACGCGATGCAGCGCGAGGGGCGCACACAGGGATTGCCCGAAACGCCCATGCCGCTCAACGTGGTGGGCATTGCCCTGCCGATCCTCGTGGCGCTGGCCGCCGCGCTGCCGCTGCCGGGGGCGGTGTTCGGCGCATTGGCGCTGGCCGCCGGGCTGGTGCAGGGCGCGCGCAGCGCGATGTGGCGGCCGGGCTGGACCTGGAAACAGCCGATCCTGTGGGTGCTGCACCTCGGCATGGCAGCGCTGGCGCTGGGCTATCTTCTGGCCGGGCTGGCGGCGTTCGGCATCGGCTCGGAGGTGGCGGCGCTGCATGTGCTGGGCATCGGCGCGGTGGGCGGCATGACGCTCGGCGTGATGAGCCGCGCCGCGCTGGGCCACAGCGGCCTGCCTTTGATCGCGCCTTGGCCGCTGGCGCTGGCCTATGTGCTCTTGCCCGCGGCGATGCTGGCGCGCTGGGCGGGGTCGAGTCTCGGAATCGATGGGTACTACGCAGGGGTTCTGAGCTCTGGAGCGATCTGGATCGCAGCCTTCACGCTCTATACCGCGACGCTCTGGCCAGTGTTCTGGGGCACACGCGCGCCGCGCGGATCGCATTGAGTGACGGACAAATGCGGCCGGTTGACTTTTGTTAAGGCCCCTCGCCCGACCAGCGCGCAAGCAAGGCCAGTCAACAACGGTTCCGGGAAGGAGTTAGCGCGATGCGCGAAGTCATGACCAAGAACATGGCCCGCAATATCTTCTATGGCGGCTCACTGTTCTTCATCCTCATCTTCATCGGGCTGACGGCCCATTCACACAGGTACATCGTCAATACCTCGACCGACAAGGAAGGTCTGACCGAGAGCGTCGCGGCGGGCAAGCATGTCTGGGAGAAGCACGCCTGCGTCAACTGCCACTCGATTCTCGGCGAGGGCGCCTATTACGCACCCGAGGTCGGCAACGTGATGGCGCGCTGGGGCGTTCTGGACGACCCCGAGGCCGCCCATGACGTGCTCAAGGGGTGGATGGAGGCCATGCCAACGGGCATCGAAGGCCGCCGCCAGATGCCCAATTTCAACCTGACCGACGAGGAATACCGCAACCTCGCCGACTTCCTGCTGTGGACCAACCGGATCAACACGCAGGACTGGCCGCCCAACGACGCGGGCTAAGGAGCAATCACCATGAAATACGAAACCCAGAATATCGCGCTGGCCTACTTTGTGGTGGCACTCGCGCTCTTTGCCGTGCAGGTCTCGATCGGCTTGCTGATGGGCTATGTCTATGTCGCCCCCAACTTCCTTTCGGACCTCGTGCCGTTCAACATCCTGCGGATGCTGCACTCCAACAGTCTCATCGTCTGGCTTCTGCTGGGCTTCTTCGGGGCGGCCTATTACTTGCTGCCCGAGGAATCCGAGCGCGAGATCCATTCCCGGACACTCGCCTGGCTGCAACTCGGCATCCTCGTGCTGGGCACGCTGGGCGTGGTCGTGACCTATCTCTTCGACATCGCACAGGGCAACTTCATCTTCGGCAAGGAAGGCCGCGAATTCCTCGAACAGCCCAAATGGGTCAAGGTCGGCATCGTCGTTGCCGCGCTGATCTTTCTCTACAACGTCTCGATGACGGTGCTGGCGGGTCGCAAGACGGCGATCACCAACATCCTGCTTCTGGGCCTTTGGGGGCTGGCGCTGCTGTTCCTCTTTGCCTTCTACAACCCCGCGAACCTCGCGCTCGACAAGATGTATTGGTGGTATGTCGTCCACCTCTGGGTCGAAGGCACGTGGGAGCTCGTGATGGCATCGATCCTCGCTTTCCTCATGCTCAAGCTGACCGGCGTCGACCGCGAGGTGGTCGAGAAATGGCTCTACGTCATCGTTGCCGCCGCTCTCTTCTCGGGCATCCTGGGGACCGGGCACCATTATTACTGGATCGGCACGCCGGGTTACTGGCAGTGGATCGGTTCGATCTTCTCGTCGCTCGAGGTGATCCCGTTCTTTGCCATGATGGCCTTTGCCTTCGTCATGGTCTGGAAGGGGCGGCGCGATCACCCGAACAAGGCGGCGCTTCTGTGGGCGCTGGGCTGTGCGACGCTGGCCTTCTTTGGCGCAGGGGTCTGGGGCTTCCTGCACACGCTGCACGGGGTCAACTACTACACGCACGGAACACAGATCACCGCCGCGCACGGGCACCTTGCCTTCTATGGCGCCTATGTCTGCCTCAACCTCGCGATCATCACCTATGCCATGCCGCATCTTCTGGGCCGCGAGCCCTATAACCAGGTGCTCAACATGGCCTCGTTCTGGCTGATGTCGGCGGGCGTGGTCTTCATGACCTTCGTGCTGACCTTCGGCGGCACGGTGCAGACCCACCTGCAACGGGTCATGGGCGAGGATTTCATGTTCGTACAGGAGCAACTGGCGCTCTTTTACTGGATGCGCTTCGGTTCGGGCATCGCCGTCGTCCTGGGGGCGCTGCTCTTCATCTACGCGGTGTTC
>NZ_JAWLDS010000069.1:0-17387 GCF_041686535.1 Aquicoccus sp.
ACGCCCAAGGACAGCCCGAAATCCAAACCCGCGCCGAAACGCAGTGCCTCCAAACCTGCCGAAAAGGCCGAAAAGCCTGAAAAAGACGCGCCGCCTCGTCAGAGCAAACCCAAGACCGAACAGCGCACCGGTCCGGGCAACCGCGGCAAATCGGACGGTGGCAACAAGGTCGTGGGCATGGGCGATCACCTGCCCGGTTTCATCGCCAAGAGTTTCGACGAACGCCGCGCCGGGTAAACCCGGCCCCCCGTTCATCTCGCGAGAAATACTCCGGGGTCCGGGGCAGAGCCCCGGTCCCGCAGCTATCCTTCACGCCAGTCGGCTCGTGATCACCGTGACCTCGGGCTTCTTGCCGATCTCGTCCTGTGCAACCTTGCGTACGATGCGTTTCATCTCCTGCTCGAGCTTGTCATCATCGGCCAGCGTCTTGGCGCCCGCGCGCCCGAGGAACTGCCCCAGATCCTCCTCCAGGACCTCGACGAGCGCGGCCCGGCTGCGCCCGGTTTCGGGAAGGCCCATTGTCTCGCACCATGGCTCGCCCAGCGGCTCGTTCTCCTCGTCAAGGATCAGCGTCACCACCACGTGACCGTTCAACGCCATGCGGATACGGTCACGCACGATCCCGTCGAGCGCACCGATCTGCACCGACCCGTCAAGATAGGTCCGCCCGGTCTCGACATAGCCGGCCACGCTCGGCGCATTGCCCGACAGGTCCACCATCGTGCCGTTCACCGCCACGAGGCCTTCACGCCGCCCCTCCTTGACCAGCTTCACATGTTCGCGCAGCATCCGGTGCTCGCCATGGATCGGAATGACCATCTGCGGATCAACAAGCGCATGCATCCTGGCAAGGTCCGGCCGGTTGGCATGGCCCGAGACATGATAGAAGCCCGCGTTCTCGTCCACCACATCGACGCCCATTTCGGAAAACTGGTTCATGATGTGAATCACGCCGCGCTCGTTGCCAGGGATGGTCTTTGACGAGAACAGGAACAGGTCGCCCTCTTTCATCTCAAGCCCGTTATACTTGCCCCGCGCCAATTGCGCGCTGGCCGCGCGCCGCTCGCCCTGGCTCCCGGTGACCAGAAGCATCAGGTTCTCGCGCGGTATCCCCTGCGCCTCTTCGGGGCTCACCACCTTGGGAAAATCGGTCAGCACACCGGTCTCGACGCTGGCCTCGATCATCCGCCGCATCGCCCGCCCCAAAAGGCAGATCGACCGCCCCGTGCGCTCGCCCGCCTCGGCCAGCGTCTTGAGCCGCGCCACGTTCGAGGCGAATGTCGTGGTCACGACCATGCCCTTCGCCGACTTGAACAGCGCCTCGATCTGCGGTTGAAGATCGGCCTCCGAACGCCCCTCGTGCGGCGAGAACACGTTGGTCGAGTCGCACATCAGGGCCCGTACTCCCGACTTGCCGATCTCCTCCCAGAGCGCATCGTCGAACGGCTCTCCTACCAGCGGCGTGTGGTCGATCTTGAAATCGCCCGAATGCACCAACCGCCCCTCGGGCGTGTCGATGACCAGAGCCGATGTCTCGGGGATGGAATGCGAAATCGGCACGAAGCCGACGCTGAACGGCCCCGCCCCCGTCATCTCGGGCCAGGCCGAAACCGTCCGCACGATCCGTTCATCCCGTCCTGCCTCGGCCAGCTTGCCGCGCGCGATATTGGCCGTGAAAGCGCGGGCATAGACCGGCACGTCCAGCAGATCGGGGAAACGCGCCACCGCGCCGACATGATCCTCGTGCGCATGGCTGATGAAGATCGCGTCAAGCCGGTCCTTGCGCTCGATGAGCCAGCTCATGTCCGGCAGGATCAGGTCAACCCCCGGGCTGCTGTCCATGTCCGGGAATGTCACGCCCAGGTCGACGAGGATCAGCCGCTCGGCGCCCTCGGGCCCGTAGCCATAGACATAGGCGTTCATGCCCACCTCCCCCGCGCCACCCAGGGGAAGATAGATCAACCGGTTTTTCTTGCTCATATGGTGCCCTGTTCCTTGTTATATGCGTGGATCACGGTCAGCCCGTGCATGGTCAGATCGTCCTCGAAACGGTCGAAAAGGTCCTCGGATTGCTGGAAGAGCGGTGCCAGGCCGCCGGTCGCGATGATGCGCATCTCGCGGTCGCGCTCTGCCTTGATCCGGGCGCAGATTTCCTTGACGAGGCCGACATAGCCCCAGAACACCCCCGACTGGATACAGGTCACCGTATTGGTGCCCACCACCTTCTGCGGCTTGGCGATATCGACATGCGGCAGCGCGGCGGCCGCCATGTGCAGCGCCTCGAGGCTCAGGTTCACCCCCGGCGCGATCACGCCCCCCACATAGGCGCCATCGGCGGCCACCACGTCGAAGGTCGTGGCGGTGCCGAAATCGACCACGATGATGTCCCCGCCATGCCGGTCAAAGGCGGCGGCGGTATTGACCAGCCGGTCCGGCCCGACCTGCGTGCCCGCATCGACCCGCGGCGGGTGCGGCAACACGCATTCGGGTTTGCCCACCACCAGCGGCCGACAGTTGAAGAACCGGTCGGCAAAGACGCGCAGGTTGAACACAACCCGCGGCACGGTCGAACTGATGATCACATCGGTGATGTCGGCCTCGATCCCGTAATGTTTCACCAGCGTCGAGAACCAGGTGAAATAGGCATCCGCGGTGCGCGAATGATGCGTCGATGTACGCAGCGTGCACAGGAACCGCTCGCCATCCCAGATCGAAAACACCGTGTTGGTGTTGCCGCAGTCGATGCATAGAAGCATGTCCCGCCCTTTCAAAAGAAAACCTCGGCCGCGGCAATCGCCCGCCGGCCCTCAGCGGTGGATAGAACAAGATTGCCCGCCCCGTCCACCGTCTCGAAAACGCCGCGCCACTCCTCGCGCACGGTGCGCGCCACGATTTCATCGCCCAGCCTCGCGGCCCGGGTCAGCCATGCCTCGCGAATGGGCGCGAATCCACCGGCGCGAAACTGCGCTTCCCATTTCGCATAGGCCGGGGCCAGAAGGTCGAGAAACTCTTCCGGGTCCACGCCCACCCCCGTCTCCCCGACCAGCGACACCGGGCGCACCGCTCCTTCCTCGGTCGTCCCCGGAACATCGCGCAGGTTGACCCCAATCCCGATCGCCAAATGACCGATCTGCCCGGCCTGCCCGCTGCTTTCCAGCAATATCCCGGCCAGCTTGCCCCCGTTGAGCAGCACGTCATTGGGCCACTTGAGGCTCAGCCCCCCGGTCCGTCCCACGGCCAGCGCCAACGCATCATGAAGCGCCAGCGCCGCCACGAAGGACCGCAGCGCCACGTGCGCCGCGGGGCCTTCGGGCCGCATCACCAGCGTGGCCGCAAAATTGCCCTCCGGGTCGATCCAGGCCCGCCCGCGCCGTCCGCGTCCACGCGTCTGGCGCCGCGCCAATATCCATTCGGGGCGCTCCAACCCGCCCGCGAGCCGGGCCGCCTCCTGCATGGTGCTGTCCACCTCATCCAGCACACGCCGGCCGTATCCGACAGGCCAACCGGTCATCGGCGCACCTGCCGCTCTTTCTTGGTAAAAATACTCAAATTCGACCTTTCGACACGCAAAACGCCCGCCATCAGGGGCGGGCGCTGACCAAATGTCCCGATCGACCTCAGTTGACCAGCGCGGCAGCCGCCGCCCGTGCCGCGGTCTCGATGCCAAAGAGGTTCACAACCCCCACGACCATCACCACCGCACTTGCCATCAACAGCACCCCGGCCACAGAGGGCCGGCTGCGATCCAGCGCCTCGCCCTCTTCACCGAAATACATGTAATAGACGATGCGCAAGTAATAGAAGGCGCCGATCACGCTCGCCAACACACCTGCCACCGCAAGCCAGACAAGCCCCGCGTCATAGGCTGCGCGCAGCACGTAGAACTTGCCAAAAAAGCCCACCAGCGGCGGCACCCCGGCGAGGCTGAACAACAGCACCAGCATCGCCAGCGCCCGGCCCGGTTCGGCCCTGGCATACTGGTTGAGCGCGGCAATATCCGTCACCGGCTGCCCGTCGCGCTCCATCGACAGGATAAAGGCGAATGTGCCCACGTTCATCGTCACATAGATCGCCATGTAGACCAGCATCGCCTGTACGCCGAGCACCGTACCCGCCGCCAGCCCCATCAGCGCATAGCCCATATGCGCGATCGAGCTATAGGCCATCAGCCGCTTGATATTGGTCTGCCCGATTGCCGCCACGGCACCGAGAAACATCGACAACAGCGACAGGACGGCCAGAACCTGGCTCCAGTCGGCGTTCACCCCGCCAAAGGCGTCATGGAGCACCCGCGCCAGGAGCCCCATCGCCGCCACCTTGGGGGCGGTCGCGAAAAACGCCGTGACCGGCGTGGGCGCGCCTTCGTAAACATCCGGGGTCCACATGTGAAACGGCACGGCACTGACCTTGAAGGCCAGGCCCGCCATCACGAAGATCAACCCGAAGAGCAGTCCAAGCGGCGCCTGCCCCTCGCCCGCCGCGTCGATGATGCCGGAAAACAGCGTCGTGCCCGCAAACCCATAGGTGAGCGACGCGCCATAAAGCAGCAGCCCCGAACTCAGCGCGCCCAGCACGAAATACTTGAGCCCGGCCTCGGTCGAGCGCGCCGAGTCGCGCCGCATCGCCGCGACCACGTAAAGCGACAGCGATTGCAGTTCCAACCCCATGTAAAGCGCCATCAGATCGCCCGCCGACACCATCACCATCATGCCGATGACCGACAGCGCGACCAGAAGCGGATATTCGAAACGCATCATGTCGCGCTTGGCCATGAAATCCTGCCCCATGACCAGCACCGCCGCCCCGGCCAGCAGGATCGTGACCTTGGCAAAGCGCGAGAAACCGTCATCATGGAACATCCCGCCAAAGGCTTCGCGCGTGCCCTCGCCACCGATCCCGATCCAGGCGGCCAGTACCGCCATCACCCCCGCCGTGAGCCAGATAAACGGCCTGGTGAGGCGGTCCTTGCCGGTATAGACCCCGAACAGCAGGGCGCCCATGGCATAGAGCGCCAGCACGATCTCGGGCAGGATTACGTTCAGATCAGCCTGGATCATCTCTGTCACTCCGTCACTGCGACGCCGCGAGCTGGCTTGCGGATGCCGCATTCGCCAGCGCGGTTTCGTAATTTCCAATCAGCGCCCCGACCGAAGGCCCGATGATGTCGGTCACAAGCGCCGGATAGACGCCGAGCAAGAGGGTCATCGCCACAAGCGGCGCAAAGATCGCCTTCTCGCGCGCGGTCATGTCCTTGATCGTCTTGAGGCTTTCCTTGATCAGATCGCCCAGCACCACCCGGCGATAAAGCCAGAGCGCATAGGCCGCCGACAGGATCACCCCCGACGTGGCAAAGAGCGCCACCCAGGTATTGACCTTGAAGACCCCCACCAGCGTCAGGAACTCGCCCACAAAGCCCGAGGTGCCCGGCAGGCCGACATTGGCCATGGTGAAGAACATGAAGATGAGCGCATAGGCCGGCATCCGGTTCACGAGGCCACCATAGGCGTCGATCTCGCGGGTGTGCATCCGGTCATAGATCACCCCCACGCACAGGAAGAGCGCCCCCGAGATGAAGCCGTGGCTGATCATCTGGAAGATCGCACCGTCGATCCCCTGCTGATTGGCTGCGAAAATTCCCATCGTGACATAGCCCATATGGGCCACCGACGAATAGGCGATGAGCTTTTTCATGTCGTCCTGCGCGAGCGCCACGAGACTGGTGTAAACGATCGCGATGGCCGACATCCAGAACACCAGAGGGGTGAGCAGGTCCGCCCCCACCGGGAACATCGGCAGCGAAAAGCGCAGGAAGCCATAGCCGCCCATCTTCAGCAGGATCGCGGCCAGAACCACCGACCCCGCGGTCGGCGCCTGCACGTGCGCATCCGGCAGCCAGGTGTGGACCGGCCACATCGGCATCTTGACCGCGAAACTGGCGAAAAACGCGATGAACATCAGCGTCTGCATCCCGCCCACGATCTGGAAGCCGAAAAGCGAGATCGTCTCGGACCCGAAATTATGCCGCAAGAGCTGGGCAATGTCGGTGGTCCCGGCCTCGGCATACATCGCCACCATCGCCACCAGCATCAGCACCGAGCCGAGGAAGGTATAGAGGAAGAACTTGAAGCTGGCATAGATCCGGTCCTTGCCGCCCCAGATCCCGATGATCAGGAACATCGGGATCAGCCCCGCCTCGAAGAAGAGGTAAAAGAGCACCAGGTCGAGCGCCATGAACACGCCCAGCATCAGCGTTTCCAGCATCAGGAAGGCGATCATGTATTCCTTGACCCGGGTGGTCACGTTCCAGCTCGCCGCGATGGTGAGCGGCATGATGAAGGTGGTCAGCATCACGAAAAGAACGCTGATCCCGTCCACGCCCATCTTGTATTGCAGCCCCAAGAGCCAGTCGCGCTCCTCGACCATCTGGAACCCGGTATTCGAGGGGTCGAAATTGACCAGGATGAAGAGCGACACCAGGAAGGTCAGCCCGGTGGCCAGAAGGGCCACCCACTTGGCGTTGCGCTGTGCCGCCTCGTCCTCGCCGCGCAGGAAGACCAGCAGGATCAGCGCCGCCAGCGCCGGGATGAAGGTGACGATGGAAAGAAGGTTGTCCATTACTGCGCTCCTCCGCCAAGAGCCATCCACGTGACCAGGACCACGATCCCGATCACCATGGCGAAGGCATAGGTAAAGATGTAACCCGATTGCGCCCGCCCGGCGAGCCGCGTGACCCAGGGGATCGCGCCCATGGCGATGCCGTTCAGCGTGCCGTCGATCACCCCGCCATCGCCACGCTTCCACAGGATGCGACCCAAAGCCTTGGCTGGGCGCACCAGGACGAAGTCATATATCTCGTCGAAATACCACTTGTTGAGCAGGAAGAGGTAAAGCGGCCGGTTCGCCTCGGCCACGCGCCTGGGCATCTTCGGGTCGAGGATATAAAACCATATCGCAAAGCCCAGGCCGATCAGCATGGCGAAGAACGGGCTGACCTTGACCCATTTGGGCGCGTAATGCGCGTCATGCATCACCGTGTTGTCCGGCGCCATGAAGATCGCCCCCTCGGGCGCCACACCCTCGATCGGTGAATCGTCCTCGCTCGCCTCGGCGTGGTGCTCGGGGATACCGTAGAACCGGTTGACCTGCTCGTCATCGCCAAAGAACGACCCGAACCAGATCATGCCCGAGAACACGGCCCCCAAGCCCAGGACCCCCAGCGGGATCAACATGACCATCGGGCTTTCATGGGCGTGCTCATGGGTGTGCTTGTCGCCGCGCGGCTTGCCATAGAAGGTCATGAACATCAGCCGCCAGCTGTAGAAGCTGGTGAACAGCGCCGCAATGACCAGCGCCCAGAAGGCAAAGCCCGCATCGGTCCCGGCCCAGGCGCTCTCGATCACCGCATCCTTCGACAGGAACCCGGCAAAGCCGATATGCGTGAGCGGGATGCCCACACCCGTGATCGCCAGCGTGCCCACCATCATCGCCCAGAACGTATAGGGCAGCTTCTTGCGCAGCCCGCCATAGTTGCGCATGTCCTGCTCGTGATGCATCCCGTGGATCACCGAACCCGCACCAAGAAACAGCATCGCCTTGAAGAAGGCATGGGTGAAGAGGTGGAACATCGCCACCGAATAGACGCCCACGCCGGCGGCGACGAACATGTAACCCAGCTGGCTACAGGTCGAATAGGCGATGACCCGCTTGATGTCGTTCTGCACCAGACCCACGGTCGCAGCGAAAAACGCCGTCATGGCCCCGATATAGACCACGATCGTCTTGGCCTCGGGTGCATATTCCATCAGCGGCGACATCCGGCTGACCAGGAACACCCCCGCCGTCACCATGGTGGCCGCGTGAATGAGCGCCGACACCGGCGTCGGGCCTTCCATCGCATCGGGCAACCACGTGTGCAGGAAAAGCTGCGCAGATTTGCCCATAGCGCCGATGAACAGCAGGAAGGCTAGCAGGTTCGCCGCGTTCCACTCGGTCCACAGGAAGGTGAGCTGCGTCTCGGCCAGCATCGGCCCGGCCGCGAAAATATCGTCGAGCATGATCGAATCGACCAGGAAGAACAGCCCGAGAATGCCCAGCGCGAATCCGAAATCCCCCACCCGGTTGACCACGAAGGCCTTGATCGCCGCGGCATTCGCGCTCGGCTTCTTGTAGTAGAACCCGATCAGCAGATAGGAGGCGACGCCCACGCCCTCCCAGCCAAAGAACATCTGCACCAGGTTGTCGGCCGTCACGAGCATCAGCATCGCGAAGGTGAAGAACGACAGATAGGCAAAGAATCGCGCCTTGTAGCGTTCGCCCTCGCCCCAGTTCTCGTCATGGGCCATGTAACCCATCGAATAGAGATGCACGAGCGCCGACACCGTCGTCACCACGATCAGCATGATCGCGGTCAGCCGGTCCATGCGGATGCCCCAGGACGTGTCGAGCGTGCCCGACTGGATCCAGCGCATCACCTCGATATGCTCGGTGGTCCCGTCATGGCCAAAGAACACGATCCACGAAAAGAGGCAGATCAGGAACAGGATGCCCGTGGTCAGCCACTGCGCCGCCTGTTCACCGATGATCCGCCAGCCAAACCCCGCGATGATCGCGGCCAGAAGGGGCGCGAAGAGAATGATCTGTTCCATCTATTTCGCTCCTCTTCCTAAAGCGCCGCAATAATTGAAAGGCCGCTGAAGGGCGGTATCGCGATCGTTCCAAGCTGAAAGAGAAACACGCCCATAAGCAATTCAGGGTGCAGGCCGCCACCGAACAACGCGATAAGCCCCGGTAATCCCATGTTGTTGATCATAGCCTCTTACCCCTTCATCACGTTGACGTCTTCGACGTCGATCGTGCCCCGGTTGCGGAAGAAGACCACGAGAATGGCCAGCCCGATCGCCGCCTCGGCCGCCGCCACGGTCAGCACGAACAGGGTAAAGACCTGCCCCACCAGATCGCCCAGGAAGCTCGAAAAGGCGACAAGGTTGATATTCACCGAAAGCAGGATCAGCTCGATCGACATCAAGAGGATGATCACGTTCTTCCGGTTGAGGAAGAGCCCGAATATGCCGATGACGAACATCGTCGCCGCCACCGTGAGATAATGTTCAAGTCCGATCATGTCGTCCCTCTGGGCATTGCCCTGTCTTCTTTTGCTTGTCGCGCCCCGGATCGCCCCCGGCGCGGATTGTGCTGTGACAGCGGCCTAGAGCCCCTGTCCCGGTTTCACGTCCTTCAGCTCGATCGCCGTGGCCGGATCACGCCACATCTGTTGCAGCACGTCCTGCCGCTTGACCCCTTCGCGGTGGCGCAGGGTCAGGACGATCGCCCCGATCATGGCCACCAGAAGAATGAGCCCGGCCAACTGGAACAGCAGGAAATACTGGTCATAAAGCAACAGCCCCAGCGCCGCGGTATTCTCGACCCCGTCGGGTGTCGGCGCGGCCCGCGCGGCTTCTGCACCCTCGGCCACATGCCAGTCGCCAAAGGCCAGGCCCAGTTGCATCAACAGCACCACGCCGATCGCCAGCGCGATGGGCAGGTATTGCGCCATTCCCGCCTTCAACTCGGCGAAATCCACGTCCAGCATCATCACCACGAAAAGGAACAGAACCGCCACCGCGCCGACATAGACGATGATCAAGAGCATCGCCACGAACTCGGCGCCCAGGAGGACGAACAGCCCCGCGCTCGACAGGAAGGCCAGGATCAGGAACAGCACCGAATGCACCGGGTTGCGGCTGACCACCGTGAAGAACCCGCCGACAATTGCGGATATGGCAAAAAGGTAAAAGGCAAGGCTCGCGACGCTCATGTGTCATCTTCCTCGTTCTCGGCCAGGACATCGCGGGCCAGTTCCATGGCCCGTGTCATGGCGGGTATGCCGGCGAACATCGACATCTGCGCGATGGTCTCGGCAATTTCCTCGCGGGTGGCCCCCGCCTCGACCAGGTGGCGCACCGTCATGCGAAACGGCGTCTCGGCCTGCGCGCCCTGCATGGTCATGCCCGCCAGCGTCAACAACAGCCGCGTCTTGGCGTCAAGCCCCTCCTGCGACACGCCCTTGCCGAACCACATTTCCATGACCTCTTTCGGCATGGTCGGCCACAGCTTCTCGAATCCTCTGGGCGAAAAGGATTCCAGTGCCGGGTTGAAGGCTTTCGCCATCTCCTGCGCCTGGGCCATCATCAGCTCGAAAGGGCTTTTCGCATCGCTCATCGGTAGGGTGCGTCCATTTCAAGGTTGCGGGCGATCTCGGCTTCCCACCGTTCGCCGTTCTCCAGAAGCTTCTCCTTGTTGTAGAAAAGCTCCTCGCGGGTCTCGGTGGCGAACTCGAAATTCGGCCCCTCGACGATCGCATCCACCGGGCAGGCTTCCGCGCAGAAGCCGCAATAGATGCATTTCGTCATGTCGATGTCATAGCGCGTGGTGCGGCGGCTGCCATCGTCACGCGGTTCGGCATCAATCGTGATCGCCTGCGCCGGGCAGATCGCCTCACAGAGCTTGCAGGCGATGCAGCGTTCCTCGCCATTGGGATAGCGGCGCAGCGCATGTTCACCACGGAACCGCGGCGAAAGCGGGCCCTTCTCATGCGGATAGTTCAGCGTCGCCTTGGGCGCCACGAGGTATTTCAGGCCCAGCCACATGCCCTTGGCAAAATCGGTGAGCAGGAAATACCCCGCCGCGCGTCTGTAATCGACATTCGCCATCATCAGCCTCCTATCGTCCAGCGCGCATAAACGCCCCAGAACCATTCGAATTTCGCCGCAAAAGCCACGAACACGACCCAGCCGAGCGACAGCGGCAGGAACACTTTCCAACCGATCCGCATCAACTGGTCATAGCGGTAGCGCGGCGTGATCGCCTTCACCATCGCGAAGATGAAGAAGAAGAACGCCATCTTGCCCACCATCCACAGCACGCCATCGGGCAGCCCCGGAATGGGCGACAGCCAGCCACCAAAGAACAAGAGCGACACCAGCGCGCACATCAGGAAGATCGCGATATATTCCCCGGCCATGAACAGAAGGAACGGCGTCGAGGAATATTCCACCTGGTAGCCGGCCACCAGCTCCGACTCCGCCTCGGGCAAATCGAAGGGCGGGCGGTTGGTCTCTGCCAGCGCACTGATGAAGAACAGGAACACCATCGGGAAATGCGGCAGCCAGTACCAGCCGAAAAAGCCGTATCCGGTATCCTGCGCTGACACGATATTGCCGAAACTCATCGAGCCGGTCGAGATGATGATCCCGATGATGATGAGGCCAAGGCTGACCTCGTAGGAAATCATCTGCGCCGCCGAGCGCAGGCTGCCGAGGAACGGGTATTTCGAGTTCGACGCCCACCCGCCCATGATCACGCCGTAAACCTCGAGGCTGGACACGGCAAAGACGAACAGGATCGCCACGTTGATATCCGACAGCACCCAGCCCTCGTTGAACGGGATCACCGCCCAGGCCAGGATCGCCAGCACGAAGCTCGTCATCGGCGCCAGCAGGAAAACCGGCTTGTCCGCCCCCGCCGGGATCACCACTTCCTTGAGCACGTATTTGAGCGCATCGGCCACCGATTGCAGGAGACCGAAGGCCCCCACCACGTTCGGCCCCCGACGCATCTGCACCGCGGCCCAAACCTTGCGATCCCCGTAAACGAGGAAAAGAAGCGAGATCATCACGAACCCCACGATCGCAAGGCATTGCGCCACGATCAGCACGAAAATCCCAAAAGGGGTGGTAAAGAATTCAGCCATCAGGTCCTCACACCATCGGTATTCCGTTCTCCGCGCAATTGCCGGCCACGACTTCGGCGTCGATGGTCTTCAATCCCCGGGGCAGCGACGACGAGATGGTATAGATCGCATCCCCCCGCCAGCCGTCATTTTCCTTGTCGATATTCGTGCGCACATGACGCGCGAACCCGTATCCACGAATAAGCGCATATTGCGCCGCCGCGCATTCCGCGTAGAGCTCGACATGCTGCGGCTCGGCCTCGGGGCCCATCCCCACCATGAATTGCACCAGGTCACCATCCAGAAGCTGAGTCTCGATCCCGCGATAATCCACACCCTCCGGCATGGAGGCCGATCGCGCCACCGCGTCCGGTCGATCCTGCATGTCGCAACCCATCACCAGCGCGGCCAGCGCGAGGGGCATTATGCGCGCCCCCCCGATCACTCCGCCGCCATCTTCTCGCTGGCCCGCGCGCGGGCCAGGGCCGAAAGCTCGGCCATCACTTCGCTGGCGCGCGCGATCGGGTTGGTCAGGTAGAAATCGGCAATCGCGTTGCGGAGCGGCACCGCCCCCTTGCCGAGCTTGCCCGGCGCCAGCGGCTGCCAGTCGTTCTCGGCCACCTCGTCCACCAGCCCCAGATGCGGCACCGCGTCCACCAGTGCACGGCGCAGCTGCGCCAGGCTGTCCCAAGGCAACGTGCGGTCCATCTCGCCAGACAGCGCGCGCAGAATGGCCCAGTTCTCCTTGGCCTCGCCCGGTGCGAACCCGGCACGCAATGCCAATTGCGGGCGACCTTCGGTGTTCACGAACAACCCCTGTTCCTCGGTGTAAGCCGCGCCCGGAAGGATCACATCGGCGCGATGCGCGCCCCGGTCGCCATGGCTGCCCTGATAGATCACGAAGGGGCCGGGCTCAATGTCGATCTCGTCCGCGCCGAGGTTGAAAATCACGTCGGCCCCTTCGACCGCCGCGGCCATGCCGCCCTCGGTCACGGCGCCCACGTCCATCGCCCCGACGCGCGCGGCTGCCGTGTGCAGCACCAGCATCCGCCCCGAAAGCGCCATCGCGGCGGAAAGCACCGCCTCGCCATCGGCTTCGCACAGCGCGCCCTGCCCGACGATCACGATCGCATCTTCCGGCGCCGAAACCCCGGCCAGCGCATCGCGGTCCGTGCCGGCATGGGCATAGTCATAGGTCAGATCGGCCGCCTCGCCCACCAGCGTCACGTTCGCCCCGCGCAGCCACGCCTTGCGGATGCGCGCATTGAGAACCGGCGCTTCGTCGCGCGGGTTGGTCCCGATGAGGACGATGTCACGCGCGTCGTCGATCTCCTCGACCGCGACATTGCCCACATAGGCGCTGCGATTGCCCGCAGGCAGGCGCGCACCGTCCACGCGGCACTCGACCACGCCGCCCAGCCCCTCGATCAGGGATTTCAGCGAATAGGCCGCCTCGACCGGCACCAGGTCGCCAACGAGACCCGCAACCTTGCCGGCCCCGCGCATCGCCTCGGCCGTCGCACCCAATGCCTCGGCCCAGGTCGCGGGACGCAGCCTGCCACCCTCGCGCAGATATGGCCTATCCAGCCTCTGGCGGCGCAACCCGTCCCAGACGAACCGCGTCTTGTCGGAAATCCATTCCTCGTTCGTGCCGTCATGGTTGCGCGGCAGGAAGCGCATGACCTCACGTCCCTTGGTGTCCACCCGGACCGAGGATCCCAGCGCATCCATCACGTCGATCGACTCGGTCTTGGTCAATTCCCACGGCCGCGCCGTGAACGCATAGGGCCGCGACACGAGCGCGCCCACCGGGCACAGGTCGATGATATTGCCCTGCAGGTTCGACTCGAGTGTCTCACCCAGATAGGTGGTGATCTCGGCATCCTCGCCGCGCCCGGTCTGGCCCATCTGCATGACCCCCGCCACTTCGGCGGTGAAGCGCACGCAGCGCGTGCAGGAGATGCAGCGCGTCATGTGGGTCTCGACCAGCGGGCCGAGATCGAGGTCATCCACCGCGCGCTTGGGTTCGCGGTAACGGCTGAAATCGACGCCATAAGCCATCGCCTGGTCCTGAAGATCACATTCGCCGCCCTGGTCGCAGATCGGGCAATCCAGCGGATGGTTGATCAGCAGGAATTCCATCACCCCCTCGCGGGCCTTCTTGACCATGGGCGAGTTGGTCTTGACCTGCGGCGGCTCGCCGTCGGGAAAGGGGCGCATGTCCTTGACCTGCATCGCGCAGGACGCGGCGGGCTTGGGTGGTCCGGGTTGCACCTCGACAAGGCACATCCGGCAGTTGCCCGCGATCGACAACCGCTCGTGATAACAGAACCGCGGGATCTCGACCCCGGCCTCCTCGCAGGCCTGGATCAGGGTCAATGCGGGATCGACCTCGATCTCCTTGCCGTCGATGATGATCTTTCTCAGGTCGCTCATGCTTCCCTCACTTCGCTTTCAACAGGGTGCCGATGACGCTGTTCCGGGCAATCTCGGCATGGCCGAGGCTGCACAGATCGTCGGCGTCACCCGGATCCAACCCCTTGGATTTCACATAGGCCTCGCCCCTCGCCTCGATCCGCGCCTTCTCGGCGTCGCTCTTGCGGTAAGCGTTGATCTCGTCGTCGCTATAGCCCAGCGCGTTGGCCTGCTTCTTGATCGACCACAGGAAGTTGATCCCCTTCAGCCAGCGCGCGTCGATCTCGCCACATTCCTCGCTGATCCTGAGCGCAATGCCCGCCCACAGCATGTTGTCGTCGATTTCCGGCACGTCGCGCAGCGGCGCCTTGGCATCGGCCGCCGCCTGCACCGCACCCGCCATCAGCATCAGCCCCACGATCCCGACCGTCGCCAGTCGCATCACGGCAGTCCGTCCACCCGTCACGCGATCGCAGGCCGACCCGGCGCGATGATATGTGGTCGCCTTCACCATCCGTCGCAGCGCCCCTGCAACGTCAGCGTGTCGTTCTCGACCACCAGCCCCTCATCCTCCGGGCCGACATCCCATTCCAGGTCCGAGCGACCGTAATTCTCTATGCAATAGCGCGTGGCCTCATGCGCCCCGGCCAGGCGCGCGCCCTCGGGGCTCTGGCTGGCCCGCGGCACGGTGATGGTGAACGCCTCGCGTTCGTCGCCCGCCTGTTCCGAACGGGGGCGAAATTCGACCCCGTCGAACGCCACCTGGTTCGCGCGCATCCGGTCGGTCACCCCGCATCCCGCAAGCAGCGCCGCGATCAGGGCAAGTCCGGTAATATGGCTCGGCCGCATCCCCATCATTCCGCTGCCATCGCGCCCATGCGCCCCGATTTCTGCGCCTTGATCCGGTCCTCGATCTCTTCGCGGAAATTGCGGATCAGCCCCTGGATCGGCCAGGCCGCCGCGTCACCCAACGCACAGATCGTGTGCCCCTCGACCTGCTTGGATACGTCAAAGAGCATGTCGATCTCCTCGATCTCGGCCTCGCCCTTAACCAGCCGCTCCATCACCCGCATCATCCAGCCGGTGCCCTCGCGACAGGGCGTGCACTGGCCGCAGCTTTCGTGCTTGTAGAACTTGGCCAGCCGCCAGATCGCCTTGATCGGATCGACACTCTTGTCCATCACGATCACCGCCGCCGTGCCCAACCCCGAACGCAATTCCTTTTGCAGATGGTCGAAATCCATGATCGCGTCGCGCATGTTCTCACCGCGCACGCAGGGCACGGACGACCCGCCCGGGATCACCGCCAGGAGGTTGTCCCAACCGCCGCGGATGCCACCGCAATGGCGGTCGATCAGTTCCTCGAAGGAAATCGACATCGCCTCTTCGACCACGCAGGGGGTGTTCACATGGCCCGAGACGGCGAAAATCTTCGTGCCCGCGTTGTTGGGCCGGCCAAAACCCGCGAACCACTCCGCGCCCCGGCGCAGGATCGTCGGTACGACCGCGATGCTCTCGACATTGTTGACCGTGGTCGGACAGCCATAGACACCCGCCATGGCCGGAAAGGGCGGCTTCATTCGCGGCATGCCCTTCTTGCCCTCGAGGCTTTCCAGAAGCGCGGTTTCCTCGCCACAGATATAGGCCCCGGCGCCGTGATGCAGGTAAAGGTCGAAATCCCATCCCGACCCGGCCGCGTTCGGCCCCAGCAGCCCCGCGTCATAGGCTTCGTCGATCGCCGCCTGAAGCGCCTCGCGCTCGCGGATGTATTCGCCGCGGATATAGATATAGCAGGTATGCGCGTTCATCGCGAAAGACGCGATCAGACACCCCTCGATCAGGGTGTGCGGATCGTGGCGCATGATCTCTCGGTCCTTGCAGGTGCCCGGCTCGGATTCGTCGGCATTGACCACCAGGTAGGCGGGCCGCCCGTCGCTCTCCTTGGGCATGAACGACCATTTGAGCCCGGTCGGAAAGCCCGCGCCACCGCGGCCGCGCAGGCCGCTCGCCTTCATCTCCTCGATGATCGCGTCGCGTCCCCGCGCGATGATCTCGCCCGTGCCGTCCCAATGACCGCGCGCCTTCGCGCCGGCCAGGCTGCGATCATGCATGCCATAGAGGTTGGTGAAGATGCGGTCCTCGTCCTTCAGCATCGCTTTAGCCTTCCATGTCCCGGCGCGCACGCCAGATTTGCCAGATCATGACCAGCGCCCAGACAAAGGCCGCGCCGGCAATCATTGTCGGCAGAGCCCGCGCGCGCGGGCTCCAGCCATATTCCGAACCGATGAGTTCCGCCAGGACCCAGAACACCCCGCCCCCCGCGATCAGCAGCGCGGCCATGCGCTGCTTGCGTGCCAGACGGACGTGAAGGTCGTCGCTCACTCACCTGCTCCCTCAATAAACCTCACCCTTGCCAACGCGCTGCGAGAACTCGGTCTCGCCACCCGCGGCCAGGGTCTTCGCCTGTTCCACCCAGTTGTCACGGCTCACGCGCCCCTTGAACCCTTCCAGGTTCTCGTCGACCCAGGCCACCTCGGCCTCGGTCCAGCCGGCGATCTGGTCGAGATGATAGAACCCCATCTCGTTCAACAGTTTTTCCAGCTTGGGGCCGATTCCCTTGATCTGCTTGAGATCGTCGGGCTTGCCGTCCCGCGCCGCGCCGAGCACCGCGGGCCGGGTGCCGGTCACTTCCTCGGCTGCATCGGCCACCTTCTCGGCCGCGGCACGGCTTGCCTCGCCGGCCTTCTCCGACACGTCCCCAGCGGTCGCCGCTGCCGTCTTGGCCGCATCCTTCGCGGAATCTTCGACCGCTTCCCCGGCATCGTCCGCCGCGTCGCCGGCGGTCTGCGCCGCCTTCTCGGCCTTCTCCGCCACGGTGGCCGCACCCGCCGCCATCGCGGTGGCACCGGCCGCGCCCGCCTCGGCGGCACCGCTCGCCACGGTCTGGGCCGATGTCGGCCCCTTCTGTTCATCGTGGCCGGTCATCGACCAGCCGCAAGCATACTTTCCAAGGAGCAGCGCCACGAACACCGCGACGGAAACCCCGATCAGGAGCGCGGGCAACCATGTCACCGCCCCGACCGAGACCCAGTAGGCCAACGCACCTGCCACGATTCCGACACCGCAGCTGACCCAGCCGCAGGTTCCCAGTCCTGAATCTTCCGTCATGGTTTCATCCCCTTACCCGTTTGGACGTTGTCACACTGCCCACATACTCGTCACTTGCCTGCCTTGCCGCCCCCTG
>NZ_JAWLDS010000070.1:0-16821 GCF_041686535.1 Aquicoccus sp.
AGCAGCTCATTCCGCAGGCTCCATCAATGTTTTTGGCACGGTCACCGGCATCGACAACAGGATCTGCGCAAAACCTTTTCCCAACGCGTCATTGCGAAGACTGGCGACGCCGCCTCCGCCCAATGCATCGGTCAAAACCACGTTGATCGCCGCGCATCCCGGCAAGAGGTAGCGAGTCACATCCCCCTTCAGGACATGCCCGAAACGGTCGGCGATCGCCTCTTCCCTCAGAGCATTCCAGATGTGCGGAAGGTAGGCACGATCCCGTGCGATGATCCCGATATTGGCGTTTCTTCCCTTGTCACCGCTGCGAGCCCAGGCAAGCGCCTCGAGTGTCAACGTGACGGTGTCGGCCTCGGGCTTGGGCGCGACGGGCGGGCTGGGTCGGCTCAAGGTGCGGGCGTCGAAGG
This sequence comes from Aquicoccus sp., assembly GCF_041686535.1. NCBI lineage: Bacteria > Pseudomonadati > Pseudomonadota > Alphaproteobacteria > Rhodobacterales > Paracoccaceae > Aquicoccus > Aquicoccus sp. The sequence continues at coordinate 411 of NZ_JAWLDS010000070.1, forward strand.
GCTCGCCATCCGGCACCTCGACCTGCCGACACGCCGCATCCAGTTCGATCTCGACCGGCACCTCGGATTTGGGCAGCAGGAAGGAAAACAGCCGGACCAGCGGCGATGGCCGCGCGCGCGTGCCGAAGAAGCCCGAAAGCCCCGGTGGCGCGGACAGGCCCATGCCGGACGCTTCGCGCAAGAGTATGTCCAGACCTTTTTTCTCGGGATGGCGCGCTGCATATTTCACGACAACTTCGGTTGCCGTATCAGCCATCGCGGCTTCGCCCATCTGGCTGCCGCCGCCCAGGATATCGAGGCTTGTCTCGGTATAATCGGCCATGTTGCGCGCCCGCAGCGCCGCCCGCGCACGGGCAAACACGGCATCGCCGAACGCCTGCGCCTTTGCCGCCGCCTTGCTGCCATAGAACGTCGCCATCGCGCCCGCGCGCCAGCCATCGAGGTAAGTCGCGCTCACCTTGTAGCTGTCTGTGGGCATCCGCCCGGACGCGCCGGTCAGCCGCACACGATTCCGCGCGATCTGCGTCACCTCGACCTGCGAGATGTCACAGATCACGTCCGGCACGACATAGGCCTGTGGGTCGTCCACCTCATAGAGCATCTGTTCGGCCACTGTGCCCACGGACACGAGCCCGCCGGTGCCTTTCGGTTTCGTCACCTCGATCGCACCATCGGGCCAGATCTCGCAGATCGGATACCCGATCCTGTCGAGTGTGTCGGCCACGAGGTGCCAATCGGTGAAATTCCCGCCCGTCGCCTGAGTGCCGCATTCCAGTACATGACCCGCAAGCGTACCCGCGGCGAGCCGGTCATGTTCGGCCGGTTTCCAGCCGAAGGCATGAATGCACGCACCCAGCGTCACCGCGCTATCCACGCAGCGCCCCGTGACGACAATATCCGCACCCGCATCCAGCGCGCGCGCGATCGGGAAGGCCCCCAGGTAGGCATTGATGGAAAAAATCTGTTCCGGCGCCGGAAATGGCTCACCGGTAAACATCTCGGTGGCAGTGAGGATGTCCTTGCGGTCCATCAGGTCGTCGCCGAGCACCACCGCCACGCGAAGATCGAGCCCCATTTCGGCGATCATCGCGCGGAGGGCATCGGCGCAGGACGTCGGATTTACGCCTCCTGCATTGGCAATCACGCGCAGTTTCTGCCGCGCGATCTCGCCCAGGTTCTGGCGCATCACCACATCGACGAAATCCCGCGCGTATCCCGCGTCTGGGTCCTTGGCCCGGGCACGCGCCATGATCGACATCGTGACCTCGGCCAGATAGTCGTAGACCAGAAAATCCAGCCCGCCCGCCTGCAAGAGCTGCGGCGTGGCAATGGCACTATCCCCCCAATAACCGCTGGCACCGCCGATCCTGATGGGTTTGTCTCGCATCTCCGTTCCCATCCTTTCCCGGATTTCCTGTTGCGTGCCGTGAAAACGAGAGCAATTCGAAATACCTGAGTCAAGCACGCCTTTGTCGGAATGCCAGAGAAGGACACGACTGAAAATCGGGGCCAGCGTGACAAAGACCCGCCGTCAGAAAGACGCGGTCAAGGGCGCCGTCTGGCAATCTTCGACCGCCTGATACGAGGCGGAGTCGCCGGGGCCGTGGTGACCAGAGCCAATCTTGGCGAGGACTTCGGAGATCGCCGCCCGTGCGCCTTATCCGTTGGCGCCTGTGGGCGTGCCGCCTGCACCCAGATCCCAGAACAGCCCGGCCATCAGCCGCAGTGCATCCCGACACACTGGTTTCAGGACATGCTCGTTCGGCGCATGCTGCGAGCAGCCACGATAGGAATGTGGCACCCAGACCGTGGGCAGGCCCAGAATGTCGGCAAAGCTGTCATTGGGCAACGATCCGGCCAGATTAGGCAGGATGTGCGGGGCCCGCCCGGCGCTGCGCTCCAGGCTGTCGGCCACGAATGTCACCCAAGGGTGGTCCGGATTCAGCCGCGTGGCGCGGAAGAAACCGCGATCATGCGGTTCGATCCGCACCGCGTCGAACCCATGCGCATCGAGATGACGGCGCAGGGCAGGCAGAATATCCTCGGAGTCGGTGCCGACGACATAGCGCAGTTGGCAGGTGGCGCGCGCATTGGCAGAAATCGCGTTTACCGGCGCCTCGGGCACGCCGCTTTTCATCGCCAGAATGGCGAAGCTGTTCCAGCCATAGGCGCGTTCCACGGGGGTCAGATCCTCTTCGCCCCAATCGGTGTTGATGTCGGGGCCATCGGTGCTCTCGATCGGCAGACCTTCGAGTGCGGCGCGCACCGCCGGTGTAAGGCTGTCAGGACGCCATTCGGGAATGCGGATCTGGCCGCGCTTGCCGGTGATGGTGGCCAGCGCCTGCGCCAGGATCATCGCCGGATCCGCGAGCAAACCGCCCCAGTTTCCGGAATGATGCGCCCCCTCGCGCAGGTCGACGATCAGGTCGAACGACACCCCCCCGCGCGACCCCATGAACATGGTCGGCACATCGGGTTGCAGGCGTGGACCGTCCGACGCGATCAACACATCCGCTGTCAGCCGGTCCCGGTGCTGCGTGAAAAATTCGGGCAGCCCGGCCGAGCCCGTTTCCTCGCTCATCTCGATAACGATGCGACAGTTGAAACCAAGCGCCCCACGCGCTTGCAGCACGGCCTCAAGCGCTGCGATGTTGATCAGGTGCTGGCCCTTGTTGTCGGCGGTTCCACGCCCATAGAGCCGCTCGCCCTCTTCCACCAGTTGGAACGGGTGCAGCCCCTCGCGCCATTGGTCGATCTGGGCACGGATCACGTCGCCATGACCGTATGTAAGGACCGTGGGCAAGTCATCGCCCTCGTGCCGTTCGCCAATCAGCAGTGGCCCGCCGCGCGGATCGGGGTTCTCGTGGATCGAGCAGGCAAAGCCCATCGCGGTCAGCCGCGGCTCCATCGCCTCCGTCAGGTAACGCAATAGTTCGGCCGCCTGATCGGGGTTCTGGCTTTCGGATTCGAAAGCCACCAGACCGGCCAGATCGGATTGAAAGCGGCCGGTGTCGAAATAGTCGGTGATCGTGTCGATGGCTGTGGCGCGGCTCATTCTGTCAGGATTCCTTTGTCATGTCTTCGGAAATGGCGTCGCACCATGGCAGCATGATCTCGGGGCTGTCGCGCTTCGGCCATGATTGGCGAAATCGGTGACAGAGTATGCCAGTTGCGCAAGCGCGACCATGATCTTGCGACCAGCCGATGCGCCAGTAGCAAAGCCGCGGTCACCTTGTCAGCGATGCGCGCGACGACGCCCGGATCGTGGGTGATCAGGATCACCGCCCTCTTCATCTCACGGCCCAGATCTTGCAGCAAGCGCAGAATCTGCGCCTGAACCGTTACGGCCAGCGCGGTTTTTGGCCACCCGCGAAAATCAACTCGGGGTCGAACATCACCGCCATGGCTATCATCACACGCTATCGCATCCCGCCCGACAAGCGGTGGGAATATTGTGACAGTCGGCTTTCGGCGGCGGTGGTGCCGGCCTTGTCCAGCAATTCGAAGGCACGCATACGGGCCTGCCGAGGCGAGACATTCCGTCGGCGCAACACTGTATGACCTTGTTCAGCAAACTCATCGGGCCCCAGCTCGGCGTTGGCGGCTACGCACCCGGCCCAAGAAGTGGCACTGCCACCTCGAGCAGGATGGCGTGGGCGCAAGCACCGATTACCCGTGTCCGCCCGACGCAGCGTGACGCCTGCCTCTCAAGCCGGAGCGATCGTCTGCCAGTCGCTGGCGCGTTCCATCTGCGCCGCCAGCCGCAGCACGAGCCCATCTTCGGCGAAACGGCCCACCAGCTGCACGGCAACAGGCAATCCATCCGCGGTTCGGTGCACCGGCAGCATGATCGCCGGTTGGCCCGAGGCGTTGAAGGGCGCGGTGAACGGGCTGATCTCGAACAGCTTGTCCAGGAAAGCATCCAGGTCCGAGTGGTCCATCGGCAACACGCCATGCAGGGGCGCTGGGCCGTTGGCGGCGGGAGTCAAAAGGATGTCGTAATCCTCGAAATACCGGGCAAGCTGGCGCACATGCGCGTTGATCTGCGCCGCGCGGGCCAGATGCGTGCCAAGCTCGGTTCCCTGGGCGAAGCGGATCGCCGCGCGGGTCATCGGCTCGAACCCGTGCAGGTCTTCGTCATTGTCGGCAGGCATACCGGCGAACATCCCGGCAAGCGAGCCGATCAACAGCCGGATCATGGCCTCGGTCAGGGCGTTGCTGTCGAAATCGGGGCGTTCCTCGGTCACCTCGTGGCCCAGATCGCTCAGCAGCTTTGCCGTCATCTCGGCCGCCGCGCGGCTCTCGCGGTGAACCGGCCCGCCGTCGAATCGGGTGGTGATGAACCCGATCCTGAGTCGCTCGGGCGGTGTTTCGATCAGCCGTTCAAACGGCATGTCGGGCCGGGGCGTGAAATACGGACACCCGGCATCCGGCCCGGCGGTGATGTCGAGGATAGCGGCACTGTCGCGCACGCTTCGGGTCACCGCGTGTTCATGGCTCATCCCGTTGTTGGGATCACCGCGATGGGGGCCAAACGCATTCAGCCCCCGCGTGGGCTTCAGCCCCACCAACCCGTTGAACGCCGCCGGAATGCGGATCGACCCGGCGCTGTCGGTGGCATGCGCGGCCGGGAGCATTCCCGAGGCCACCGCCGCCCCCGCGCCACCGCTGGAGCCACCTGCCCCGTGATCGGGGTTCCACGGGTTGCGGGTGATGCCCCAGGCCACGCTTTCTGTGGCAAGCGACAGGCCGAACTCGGGCGACGCCGTTCGCCCCAGAAGGCCGAACCCGGCAGCGCGCAATCGCGCGACGGTGGTGGAATCGAAATCGAACACCGTATCCTTGAATCGCACCGACCCATTGGCCAGCGGCAAACCCCGAACCGGCGCGTGAAGGTCCTTGATCAGGTATGGCATACCGGCAAAGCGATCCGTGGCGGCATCGTCGAGCGCATCCAATGCCTCCTCGAAGCGGGTCACGACCACTGCGTTTACCGCGGGATTTCGCGCTTCGATCTCGCGGATGGCCGTTTGCAGGATCTCGCGCCGCGAAACCTGTCCCGACGTCGCCCGCGCAGCCAGTCCAACCAGGTCATGCGCGCGCCATTCCTCGGATGTCAGCATCTCAGCGCTCCTTTCCCGGTGCACCGCCGGCGACGATGTTGAGTATCTGCGCGTCCTCTTCGCTCACCGACACATAGGCATGGGCCATGACCGCATCGTAATGCACGCTGTCCCCGGCACTGAGCCGGATCGGCGCATAAAGATCGGTGTGCAGTTCAACCGCGCCGGACAGGACGTAAACCAGCTCCTCGCCCGCGTGGCGGATCGGCGCATCGAATGCCCCCGGATCGCGCGCCGTGACCGTGACCAGCGTGGCGTCGATCTGGGCATTCTTCAGTTGGGTCGTGATCGGTTCATAAACATAGGGGCCGGCATCCATCGCTGACGCATCGGCGCCCCGCATGACCGCAAGGCGGCCGGCGAAGGCGGGTTTCGGCACGGGCGAATCGGCGCCGTCCAGAAGCGCGACAAGATCGGTGCCCAGCCCCTGCGCAAGTTTCAGCATCACGTCATAGGTAGGCGAGAGATGCGAATTCTCGATCTTGGAGATCGTCGAAACCGCCAGCCCGCAGGCATCCGCCACTTGCTGCAACGTCAGATTCTGCGCACGACGCAAACGCTGCGCGCGCATCCCGAAAGCGGTGCGACGGGCCTGCCCGGCGTCTTGGGTTTCGTATTCAGCCATGCATTTTCCGTATTGGAAATTTTCTTGACTTTTTTCCTATCGTAAAACCATGCTGGAAGCAAGGAGGCCGCATGGTCTGGATCATTCTTCTCGCGTTTTCGCTGGCCGCGATCTTGTCCGGGGTCGCCATCAGCTATGTTGCAGGCGCGGCAGCGGTGATCGCCTTCGCGCTGACCGATCACATTGCGTATCTTGGCATCCTCCCGCAACGGATCTTCAGCCAGATCGACGTGTTCACCTTTCTTGCCATGCCGCTCTTTATCCTTGCCGGCGACGCGATGACACGCGGCGGGGTGACGGGTGTGCTGATCCGGCTCGCGATGCTGATCGTGGGGCGGTTCAAGGGCGGGCTTGGCTATGTCAACGTCGCGTCCAGCGTGTTCCTGGCAGGCATATCCGGTTCGGCCGTGGCGGATGCGGCGGCAACGACCAACACCCTTGTTCCGGCCATGAAGCAAGAGGGGTACCGGGCCGATTTCGCCGCGGCACTTACGGCGGCAAGCTGCGTGATCGGGCCGATCATTCCGCCCAGCATCGTGATGATCTTCTATGGCGCACTGATGAACGTCTCGGTCGCCGCTCTCTTCGCGGGCGGAATCGTGCCGGGGCTGCTGATGGCCGCGTTCCTTTTCGCCTACAATTTCTGGATCGCGCGTCGCGAGGGGCATCCCGGCGGCCAGCCCCATGATGGCCGTGCCCTCGCGACAATCCTGCGTGCACTGCCGGCGCTGGCCATTCCGGTGACGATCGTCGCCGGCATCGTGTTTGGCGTCGTGACCCCGACCGAAGCAGCGGGTATCGCGGTGGCAATCACGATCCTGCTGATCTTCGTCTATGCGCTGCTTGACAAGGGCGGCGTCGGCACGGCGCTGCGCACGACAGTGTCGCTGACCTCCGGTTCGGTCGAACGCACGGTGATGCTGACCGGGTCGATCTTCATGATCCTGTTCGCGGCGGCGGTGTTTGGCTACCTGATGGGCATCCTGCAAGTGCCGGAACAGATCGCGGCCACGGTCCAGAGTGTCGGGCTGAGCAGCACATCCTATTTGCTGCTGGCCAGCGCGATCATGTTCATGGCGGGCATGGTGATGGATGTTACCATGGCCCTGGTGCTGCTGGTTCCGGTGCTGGTCCCCGCGGCCATCGCGGGCGGAGCGGACCCGGTGCATGTGGGCGTCGTATCCTGTCTGAACCTGACGCTTGGCTTGATTTCGCCACCGTTCGGCGGATGCCTAATGGTTGTTTCGGCGGCCAGCGGCGTGAATTACCTGCGGCTCAGCCTCGCGATCATGCCCTTTCTCGGGGTTCAGATCGCCTTGCTGATCCTGCTCTTGCTCGTGCCTGAACTGACCCTCGCACTGCCCCGGGCGCTGGGGCTTGTCCAATGACCAACAAGGGAGAACCGAAATGAAACGAATGCTCGCAACGCTCGCCGCGATTACGCTGGCGACACCACTCTGGGCCGAGGAAATCAAGATCGCCGTCGGCTGCCCACCCGTTCCGGCCTGTGCCGATTGGGTTTATGCCGAAGATCTGGCCGAAGGACTGCGCGAATCCGGGATGGACGCGAAGGTCTTTACCGGCGGCGCACTGGGCAAGGACCCCGAGATCGTGGACCAGCTGAGCCAGGGCCTGTTGCAAGTCGGCCTGACCAATTTCGTGATGATCAACGAGGTGGACGACACCATCCTGGGCTTCCTTGCACCCTACATGTTCGACGACATGGCCCATTTCTTCCGCGCGACCCAGGACACGGAAAGCGAGTTGATGGACGGTATCCGCGCGTCGATGCAGGCGCAGGGCATCCGCATCGCGGGCCTGCCCGGACTTGGTGGCACGATGGGGGTCTTCAACGCGAAAACGCCGATCACCTCGGTCGAGGACATGGAAGGATTGCGCCTGCGGGCCATCGACTCCACCCAGATCGAACTGTTCAAGCAATGGGATGTGCAGGGCGTCGTCGTGGACATGCCCGAGTTTTCGGGCGCCGTGCAACAGGGCATCGTGGATGGCTATTTCAACCCGCCGGTCGTCGCGCTGATCTTTCGCCATACCGAGTTCCTGAAGCACTACACCGACCTTGGCGCGGGCACCCCGTTTCGCTCGGCCCTGATGTCGGCAGACTGGTATGACGGGCTGAACGCCGAGGACCGGGCGGCTGTGGACGCGGCGGTGGCGGCGGCCAACGAGAAGAACCGCGCCTGGACGGCCAAGGCCGCCGAAGGCGAGATCGAGGGTCTGAAAGAGGCCGGTGTGACCGTGTCGGAACTGGAAGGCGACGCGCTGGAAGACTTCAAGACCCGCAGCCAGGCGGCCTGGGACGTGCTGATGCCCGAAGGCGAGATCGACGCGTTCCGTGCCCTCGCGGAGGCAACTCGCGAATGACAGCTCATGTCGTCAAGGCAAGCGCGGTGGTGGATCGCGCTTGCCTCTTCCTTGCGAAACTCGCGCTGTCGGCGATGGTGGTCGCGGTGCTGTTCCAGATCTGGACTCGCTATGGGCTCGACCACCCGTTCAGCTGGACCGAGGAACTGGCCCGTTACCTGATGATCTGGGCCGGGTTGCTCGGCGCGACCTGTGCGTTCAAGCGCCGGCTGGATCCGGTCGTGGTCACCGTGCCCGAAGACGCGCCCGTGCTGCGCCGCCGACTGTCACTTCTGTTTCTTTTCGTCACCGTGGTGATCTTTCTCGCCCCAGTTCTCTATTACGTCTTCTTCGGCCCCGGCATGAATGTCGAACGTGGATTCCTGTGGCGCAGCAGCAATCGCATCTCGCCGGGTCTCAATCTGAACATGGCATTGGTCGGCAGCGTGATTCCCGTCACCTGCATCGTGATCTTCCTGCACCTCGCAGCCCGCATTGCCGAATCCGGGCGCCGTGCATGACCCCCCCGCGCATCTTCTCCGCCGACGAGATCGCCGCCCGCATCGACGTGGCGGACCTGTTGGACCCGATGCGCCGCGCGATGATCGCGGTCTCCCGGGGCCAGGCGTTGCACCCGCCGCGCTTTGCCGTGCCGGTCAACGACAACGGGCGCATGGGCGTCATGTATGGCGCGCTGGGTGATCCTCCCCTGCATGGCGCCAAGATCCTGAGCCTTTATCCCGGCGCGCCTGCGATGGGCCTGTCCAGCCACCAGGGATATGTCCTGCTGTTCGACAGCACGGATGGCCAGCCGATGGCAATCTTCGATGCCGACGGTTTGACGGCGATGCGCACTGCGGCTGTCACGATGCTGGCGACACGAACGCTCGCGCGCCCGGATCCGGCTGTCATGACGATCTGCGGGGCCGGCGAACAGGCCGAGTGGCACCTTCGGGCCTGCCTTCAATGCTTTCCCGAAACCCGGTTGCGGCTATGGGCGCGCCGTCCGGACGCGGCCGAAACCCTGCGCGCGAAATTCGACGCTTCCCGCGACAGGATCGAGACGATCGCAGATCTCGACACCGCCCTTTCGGGCGCAGATGTCATCCATACCGCCACGGCGGCGCGGGCGGCCTTCCTGCCCGGCGCGCGCCTGGAACCCGGCCAGCATGTCAATCTTGTCGGCGCGAGCCTGGCCGACAGCCGCGAGCTGGATGATGCAGGCGTGGCACGGGTTCGCATGTTCACCGACTCCCGCGAAAGCGCCAGCCGCGAGGCCGGCGAGATCATCGGCGCCCAGCAGGCCGGGGTCATCGGACCCGATTACCCCGTGACCGAACTCGGCGCCGTTCTGGACGGGATGTCGGACGGGCGGCGTTCGGACACCGAGATCACCGGCTACAAGTCGCATGGGTTGATCGTACAGGACCTCGCCGCAGCTGCTGCCGTGCTCGCCCGCGCCTGAGTTTCGCTGATCCCGCGCGAGCGACCCTCCGGCGAACCGAACCGTCTCAGGAAATGCTTCAGCCGGGACCGACCATGAAGCAGTTGATATTGCGCGACTGGAGTCTGCGACAGGCGATTTCCGCCGTGTCGCGGCTCATGCCCATGAAATTCGCGTCAAAGCCGCCGCTGCGCTTGACCACCTTGCGAAGTGTGCCTTCAAGCGTCTCCATCTCCTTGAGAGCGGTTTGGAGGAGTACCTTTTCCGCCTGGTACTGGTTGGGGTAGCGGCCCAGGTTGATGCCCCAATGCCGTCCGCCGGCTGTCGAGACGCGGGAAACGACTTGGGGTTCGGGGTCCGGTCTTTCCTCGGCCTCCGCATCCTGTTCCGTGCTGGCCAGCACCATTTCGTCGGGCCGGGCCTTGGGTGTTTTCGCCAACAGGGATGATGTCGCCGGCTCTTCTGGCGTGTCCGAGCCCTCTGCAATCTGCGCGGCCTGCGCCTCGGTCAGGGCCTCGGCGATCTCGTCCTTCACCGCCACGAGCACCGGATCCGGCCCGGTGCTGCCGCTGCGTGCCACCGGGCGCAAGCTTTTCTTGACCGCCGTCACGAGACGGATGGTCTTGCCTGCTGTTCCGGGGGCAAGATCATCGTCAGCTGTATGGGCATAAAGCGGCCGCGCCGGTTTGCGCAGGGGCGCGCGCTCCGGCGCCCTTTGAAAGCCGAGATCGAGAAGCTCGGCCACCTTCGCATTGCGCGCCGCGGTGGAGCTTCCGCCGAACACCGTGGCGATGATGCGCTTGTTGCCGCGCTCGGCCGAGGCGACGAGATTGAAGCCGGCGGCACGGGTGTAGCCCGTCTTGATCCCGTCCGCTCCCCTGTAGGCGTCGAGAAAGCGACGGTTGGTATTGGGCACCTCCTTGACCCCCGCATGGGTCGAACGCCGCGAGAAAAGGTTGTAGTATTGCGGGAAATCGAAGAACAGCTGCCTGCCCAGCATCGTCATGTCCCGCGCGGTCGAAAGATGCCCGTTCTCCGTCAGCCCATGAGCGTTCTTGAACGTGGTCCGGTTCAGACCCATCGCCTTGGCGGTGCGTGTCATGCGGCGCGCGAACCGTTCCTCCGAGCCCGAGATCGCCTCGGCCAGCGCGGTGGCCGCGTCATTGGCCGAGCGCACCGACGCGGCACGGATGAGATAGCGCAGCTTGATCTTCTGGCCTTCTCGCAGACCCAGTTTCGAGGGTGGTTCGGCAGCCGCTTTCCTGGAGATGGTGACATCCGTATCAAGACTGATTTCGCCATGCTGGATCGCGTCGAACACCACGTAGAGCGTCATCATCTTGGTGAGCGATGCCGGATGCAGCAGTGTATCCGCGTTGCGTGAATGCAGAACCTCGCCGCTACGCGCGTCGATCACCATGGCTGCATAGGGCGCTGCCATTGCCGAAAGCGGCAGGATCACCAGCAGCCATATAGTCGCAAACAGGAAAAGTCCGGTCCTGGCCCGGTGCCCGCCACGCATCCGCATGGTTCTTGCCTTTCTGCCTCTCGCTCCGCCGATTTGTCCGGCTGGAATTCTTACTGCAACCAGAGGTTAGCACAGTCCGAGGATAGAATAAAGCTTGCATTCCAAGTGGATAACCGATTCCCCTTACAATATATGGGGGGCACAAACGGCACGCCCCCCATATCAATGATTTTTTCCTCAAATGCAACGGTGATTGTATCAAACGCAACACCGGGCTTGCATCAGATCAGCTTGACGATCTGCTTGCCCATGTTCCGCCCTTCGAGAAGCCCCATGAAGGCGCCGGGTGCGTTTTCGATCCCCTCGGCGATATCCTCGAGATAGGCAATCTCGCCACTGGCCACGAGCGGCCCGACCTCGCTGAGGAAATCGCCGTAGCGGTCGAAATGGTTCGAGATGATGAAACCCTGCGCCAGCAGGTGCTTGACCAGAAGCGTGCGCCAGAACACCGGGAAACGGTCCGGCCCTTCGCCCGCTGTGCCGCCCAGCGCGCCGGTGTTGTAACCCGAGATCATGCCGCAAACCGGGATCCGGCCAAAGCGGTTCATCAGCGGCAGGACCGCCTCGAACACCTTGCCGCCCACATTCTCGAAATAGATGTCGATGCCGTCGGGCGCGGCCTCGGCCAGGGCCTTGCGCAGGCTGCGCGCATCGTCATAGGCGCGGTGATCGAGTGCCGCGTCAAAACCGAATGTCTCGGTCGCGATGCGGCATTTCTCGGCCCCGCCCGCGATGGCCACGGTGCGCAGACCGCGCGCCTTGGCGATCTGGCCCACCATCGACCCGACCGGCCCGGTGGCCGCCGCAACGACAAGCGTTTCGCCTTCCTTCGGCTTGCCGATTTCGGTCAGCCCGTACCAGCCGGTGAAACCCGGCATCCCCAGAACACCCAGCGAGGTGGTGATCGGCAAACCCTCGGGCAACTTGCGCAGCATCTTGCCCGGCTGCACCCCGTGGGTGGCCCATCCGAACATCCCAAAGACCATGTCGCCCGGCTTGAACCCCGGATCGTTCGAGGTGATCACCTCGCCCGCGGCGCCGCCCTCCATGATACCGCCGAGCGGGACAGGTTCCGCATAGGATTTCGCATCGTCCATCCGCCCCCGCATGTAAGGGTCGAGCGACATGTAATGCACCCGCACCAGAACCTCGCCCTCGCCCGGTTCGGGCACGGGGCGCGTTTCGAGTTTGAAATCGCTGTCCTTGGGTGCGCCGTCGGGGCGTGCGGCCAGGGTGATGCATTTCATTTCGTCAGCCATGATTTAATCCTTTCGTTCTGCCACGAAGCCGGAAAACGGCCGTGGCGGTTGCAATGAGGTTTCCGGTTTCGTCGCGTATTTCGCCCTCGGTAAAGACGTTCGTGCGTCCGCCACCCGTGCGTCGCCCCTCCGCGATTAGGGTCTTGCCCTTGGCGACGGCGAGGTACTGCACGTTGAGAGACAGGGTCATCCCGGTCTGCCGGTCATCCGGATCGCCGGTATAGCAGACCGCGTAACCCATCGCCGTATCGAGCAACGTGGCATGCAGACCCCCATGCGGAATCCCGTTCCTGTTGTTGATGTGCGGCACCATGGGCTGCTCGAGCCGACAATAGCCGTCTGACCAGTCCAGAACCGCAAAGCCCAGGACCGTCTGGAACGGGTAGGGTTCTTCCTTGAGGCTGGGATCGAGCATCACACGGTCCTCGCCGCATCGAGCCCGGCCTTCGCAAAACGTGGGACGAATCCGCCCAGCTTGCGTGCGCGATCAGGGTTCGAGGCGTTTCCGTCGATTGCGCGTTTCAGAACGCCTTGAAGGATACCGCCCATGCGGAAGAAGGTGAACGCGAGGTAGAAACCAAAACCGGGAATCCCGTCAATGCCGCGGCGCGCGCAATAGGCGGCGATGAATTCCTCATCGCTCATCAGCCCTTCGGCGGCACGATCCACGCCGGCCAGGCCGCGCCCCTCGTTGCCGGTGGGCATCTGCCATTGCATGATCACCGCGGCGAGATCGGCATAGGGATGGCCGATGGTCGAAAGCTCCCAGTCGAGCACGGCCAGGATGCGCGGCTCGTCGGGGTGAAACAGCATGTTGTCGATGCGATAGTCACCATGCACCAGCGTGCGCTGCCCGTCATCCTCGGGGATATGGGCCTGGAGCCAGGCCGAAAGCTCTTCCATCTCGGAAATGTGCTCGGTCTTGGATGCTTCGTATTGCTGGGCCCATCGCTTGATCTGGCGTTCATAATAGTTTCCGGGCGGGCCGTAATCCGACAATCCCACCGCGTCGATATCAACCTCGTGGATGGTGGTCAGCACGCGGCACATCTCGTCCTGGATCTCGCGGCGGTCCTCCTTGGGCAACTCCTCCAGGCGCGGGTCATCGAACTGGCGGCCCTCGATGCAATCCATCACGTAGAATGACGAGCCGATGACATCGTCGTCCTCGCAAAGCAGGTGCACCTTGGCCACCGGCACATCCGTCTCGTAGAGCGCCTTTTGCACGCGAAACTCGCGATCGACCGCATGGGCGGATTTCAACAGCACCCCGGGCGGTTTGCGGCGCAGCACATAGGTGCCGCTGGGCGTGGTCAGCCGGAACGTGGGGTTGGATTGTCCGACCGAGAACTTGTGCAACTCGATCGGCCCCCGGAACCCCGGCAGGTTCTCGGTCAGGTATGTTTCGACAGCATCGAGATCGAGTTGGGCGGCGGTGTTCGCGCTCATCCGTGGCCTCCCTAGCTATAGGTCAAGAGCCGCTCTTGATTGGCGGCGTTGATATGGGGGGTTTCGTTGAACCCGTGAAGATAGACCGACTTCGCAGAGTAAACGAAACGGTTGACGGCGCAATTCTTGATCTGGAGTTGCAGCTTGATCTGCTGGCCCGGCCCGCAATCGAGCTGGGCCGCGATCATCCGCGCAATCGGCCCGCCCGACGACACGGCCAGCACCTGTTGATGATCCGGGGCCATCACGACCTGCCGCGCGGCCTCGACCCGCGCAGTGAAATCGGCCCAGCTTTCGGCCGCACCGGGAATGCCGCCCTGCTCCCATTCCAGCACCGTGTCACGCAGGGTGCGAAAATGGCTCTTGCGTTCGGTATGCATGTTCTCGGGTGCGGGCCGCCCGGCGAATTTCGCGTTCAGCAAAGCGGTGAAATCGAACTCGTTTAGGCCCGCATGAATGCCCGGTTCGGCCGTCATCTCCAGCCCTTCGAATATCCCGTCTAGGGTTTCGCGATGCCGCAGCATGTCGCCGATGAAAACCGCCGTGGGCCGGATGCCCTGCGCCTTGAGCGCCCGGCCCAACGCGCGCGATTGCTCATGACCCAACTCCGAAAGCTTGTCGTAATTCGCCGCGCCAAAGGAGGCTTGCGCATGTCGGACAAGGAAAAGCTCAGCCACCGCACAACTCCTGCCGCGCATCTGCGTATTCGGCCGCCAGCCGGTCAACCAGGTCTGCCGCCGGGGTGATTTGGCGCACTGCACCGATACCTTGCCCCGCGCCCCAGATTTCTTTCCAGCTTTTTGGTTTCTCGCGGTCGGAGCCGAAATTCATCTTCGAGGGGTCCGAGTCCTCGAGATTGTCCGGGTCCATCCCTGCCCGCGCGATCGAAGGCTTGAGGTAATTGCCATGCACCCCGGTGAAGAGGTTGGAATAGACGATATCCTCGGCCCCTGAATCGACGATCATCTGCTTGTATTCGGGCTGGGCGTTTGCTTCGGACGTGGCGATGAAGGGCGAGCCGATATAAGCGAGATCGGCGCCCATCGCTTTTGCGGCGAGGATGGATCTGCCATTGGCGATCGCACCCGAAAGTGCGACCGGCCCCTCGAACCATTCGCGAATCTCGCTGACCAGCGCAAAGGGTGATTGGGCGCCCGCGTGGCCGCCTGCCCCGGCGGCCACCGCGATCAGGCCATCGGCCCCCTTCTCGATGGCCTTTTTCGCAAATCGGTTGTTGATGATGTCATGCAGGGTGATCCCACCACAGCTATGCGCGGCCTCGTTCACCTCGACCCGTGCACCCAGCGAGGTGATCCAGATCGGCACCTTCCATTTCGCGCAGATCTCCAGATCGCGCTCCAGCCGACTGTTCGAGCGGTGAACGATCTGGTTCACGGCGAACGGGGCTGCCGGATTGTCGGGATTGGCCTGGTTGTGGCGGTCAAGCTCTTCGGTGATCCGCTTGAGCCAGGCTTCGAGCAGGATCGGCTCGCCCTCCTGCTCACGCGCGTTGAGCGCGGGAAAGGCGCCCACGATCCCGGCCTTGCATTGCGCGATGACAAGGTCGGGATTCGAGATGATGAAAAGCGGAGAGCCGATGACCGGTATCCGCAGATTGGCAAGTTGCGCTGGAAGGGGCATTCTGGTGTCCGTTTCGCTGTTTGAAGGGGCCGGCCCACGCCCGGACAACGGCCCGCCCGCCCACCCCCGTTCTCCGGGCGTGGGCCTTGTCTTGCATTGCTGGGATTCAGAGAACCTCGAACAGGCCCGCGGCTCCCATGCCGCCGCCGACGCACATGGTGCAGACCACGTATTTGACGCCGCGCCGCTTGCCCTCGATCAGGGCATGGCCGACCATCCGCGCACCCGACATGCCATAGGGGTGGCCGATGGAAATCGCCCCGCCATCGACGTTGAGATTCTCCATCGGGATGCCCAGCACGCGGGCCGATTGCAGCACCTGGCTGGCAAAGGCCTCGTTCAGCTCCCAAAGCCCGATATCGTCCATGCTCAGCCCATGCGCCTTCAAGAGCTTGGGCACGGCATAGATCGGGCCGATCCCCATCTCGTCTGGTTCGCACCCGGCGGCCGTCACGCCGATATAACGCCCCAGCGGCGCAAGCCCGCGTTTCTCGGCCTCTTTCGCCTCCATGACCACGGCCGCCGATGCCCCGTCGGAGAGCTGGCTGGCATTGCCCGCGGTGATGTATTTGCCTTCCTTGATCACCTGACCATTCTTGAAGACCGGTTGCAGCCCCTGGAGGTTCTCAAGCGTGGTGCCGGGGCGGTTGCCCTCGTCCTTTTCAAGGGTCACTTCCTTGAACGAAACCTCCTTGGTCTCCTTGTCCATCACGCCCATCGTGGTGGTCAGCGGCACGATCTCGTCATCGAACTTGCCCGCTTCCTGTGCCGCCGCCGTGCGCTGCTGCGATTGCAGGGCATATGCGTCCTGGTCCTCGCGGCTCACGCCATAGCGTTGGGCCACGGTTTCGGCGGTTTCCAGCATCGTCATGTAGAGCGCGGGCTTGTGCTCCATGATCCACTTGTCGGCCAGATAGTCGGTGCGCATCTTTTCATTCTGGACAAGGGAAATGGATTCGACCCCGCCGCCGACGGCGA